>JAOZUP010000199.1 GCA_029938595.1 Thermoanaerobaculales bacterium
TCAGGCGCCCGGGGGCCCGAAGCTGCCTTCCTTTGCGTGCCGCGCATGATCTGCCAACTCGCCGAAGCGAGAGGGATCGACTTCGACGAAGAGACCATGTCCTTCACAGAAAATTGTGCCGTCATCACCGATCAGACCGCCCCCGGTCACGATCTTTTTCCCATCCACCTGGACGATAAAGGCGTCGATCTGAACAACGGTGCCGAGAGGGACCATTTTCAAAAACTTGACCGTCAGCTCCGCGGCGACCGATGGGTGGCCGTAGACCCAGGCCGCAACCCCCATCCCCTCGTCGATGAGTGCGGCCAGGCTCCCGCCGTGGGCGTGGCCGGGCGGGCCCTCGCACTCCTCACCGAACCACGCTTTACCCATGAACGCACCATCGCGCTCACGACGGAAGTAACGGACACGCAGTCGCCGGCCATGCGGATCACCGGACACGAAGGACCTCGTTGGCTGGGCAGCGAAATGGTCGATGGCGACCCAGCCCTCCGGCGCTCCTAGGTCCGGCTCGCTCTGCCGACTCATGCTTCCTTCCCGTGCAGGGCACCGTAGCGTCCGGTCCAGTTTCGCTCACGCTCCAGGTAAGTGGAAAAGTCATCACACGACGCGATCATCGACCGCTTCAGGCGGACGAGAGTCAAGCGGGGCAAAGATGCAATTCGCTTTGCGACCTCGAGGGCCTCCTCCTCGAACCGATCAGGCGCCGTGACGTGGTTGACCAAACCGAGATCTTGGGCATCAGTGGCTGAGAGCCTCGGAACGTCGAGCAGAAGCTGCATCGTCTTCGCACCGCCTACCATTCTTGTCAGCAACCATGGCAAGCAACCAAGCGGCACCAAGGGGAGGTCCTGTGTCGTGTTGACGAAGACCGAGTCCGAGCTGGCAATGTGGTAGTCACAGGCAAAGAATGGCGCCGCCGCCCTAAGAGCGACCTCACCGCAGACTCCTCCGATGACGAACGAATGCAGTCCGCGGATGTTTTCGATAATCCTGTGGATAGTGTTCTCCTGTCGCACGATCCGCCCACTAAGCTCCGAATCGGTGCGCGCGTCCTTGTCCGAGGAGCCGCGCATCAGTCTTTCAAGGCTTCGCCTGTCGAGGAGGCCTGGAGGGGCAAGCATCACGACGACCGGGCTCGGATCGCGACCCTCGGTCTCGAAGAAATCCCACATCTCCCCAGCCAGGCTCAGCTCGGACCACGCCAGCATGTCGAGGGCATGGAATCGGAGAACCGTGATGTTCGCCAATCGCTCAATGGAAAACGCCGTCGGGGGTTCACGAACCGGTTTTGGCTTTCGAATGTACATTGATCGTCCTCCATTTTTCATCCAGCCGATGAGGTCTCCTCCCCTCGACGCCGGAAGCGTCTCGGTGTGCCGTCAACGACTCGCCCATCCGTTCCTCATTGGTCCTCGACGACCACCGCCGAACCGTCGACGAGACCGCCGAAACCGTCGATCACTACCTCCTGGCCCAATTGGATACCCGCCCTCGTCAGTACGAACCCATCGCTGGAGCCGGCCTCCTCGATGAGGCGTTGAAAGGTGTGGCCCTCCTCCACGATCCACACCCAGGACCTCCCCTCATCCCGGATCACGGCGGCCTCGGGGATAGCCGCCAAGCCGGCCTCTCTAGGCAGCTCGATGGTAGCTGTGCAGAACATGCCCGCACTGAGCGCCCGCGAGGAATTATCGACCGCCACCTTGACGCGAAAGGTGCGGCTGGCACGATCCACCTTGGGGTTGATGGCGACGACCTTTCCCACGGCGTCTTCAACTCCCGCCTCAAACCCCAGAGTTCCGGACATTCCCATGACAACCAGACCCACAAACCGTTCGGGAATGTCCAGTTCGGCATTGAGCACCGAAAGGTCGGTGACCTCCAACACCGGATCGCCCTTCTTCATGAACTCCCCTTGCTCACGGAAGCGGGCGGTGATGACCGCAGGATAGCGAGCGAAAACGGTGGCGTCCTCGAGCTGTTGCGCTGCGGTGTCGCGAGCTGCGCGAACCCGTTCCACCGCCGCCTCTGCGAGCCGCCGCACCGTGATGGCCTTGTCCCGCATCTGCTCGGTCGCGGCGCCGTCAGCGTAGAGGCCCTCTAGCCGCTGTCGTTCACGAACGGCATCCTCGACCGCCGCTTCCACCTCGGCAAGAGCCGCCTCGGCTCGTTGCAATGCGAGCCGATAGTCCGTAAGGCGGATCTGAAAAAGCAGCTCGCCGGCACCGACCTCGTCGCCGATGTCCACCGGCAGCTCCTCCAAGTCGCCATCGACCATGGCCCGGAGTACCGCGTGCCTTCTGGCCACCAGGGAGCCTGTGACCACAAGCGTCGGTTCGTAGTCGCGCCGCTCGACAGCTACCACGCGCACTCTGCGTTCGGCGGTCCCGGTGGTTTCGTGGGCCACGGCGCCTTGTTCTCCGGTGGACGAATCTCCGCACGAGTAGGCGCCGAGTGTTGTCGCGGCGAT
Organism: Thermoanaerobaculales bacterium; assembly: GCA_029938595.1. GTDB lineage: Bacteria > Acidobacteriota > Thermoanaerobaculia > Thermoanaerobaculales > Sulfomarinibacteraceae > Sulfomarinibacter. Next base: position 2,474 of record JAOZUP010000199.1, read on the forward strand.
GAGCAGTGACCAGAAACAAAGGGAACGGCGGTTATTTTTCACTGTGTGTCTCCTGAGGGGCCGATGCCGATTGAGAGGTTCCCCGAGCAGATCTCATCCCTCCCATGAACCGTTCGGAGAGATCGTCGAGGATCAGATACACGACCGGGATCACCACCAGGGTGAGGACGGTGGAGGTGATCATGCCTCCGATCACTGCCACCGCCATCGGCGCACGGGTCTCGCCCCCCTCGCTGAGAGCGAGTGCAACCGGAACCACGCCGAAAACAGTGGAGAAGGCGGTCATCAGGATTGGCCGGAGGCGAAGCGGACCGGCTCTCAGAACCGCGGCCACCTTGTCGAGGCCCTTGCGTCGGAATTGGTTGGCGAAGTCGACCAGCAAAATAGCGTTCTTGGTCACCAGGCCCATCAGCATGATGATCCCGATGAACGAGAAGATGTTGAGGGTCTTCCCTGAGATCAGCAGGGCTCCGAAGACCCCTACGAGGGTCAGAGGCAGAGACATCATGATCGTGAAGGGATGAATAAAGGATTCGAACTGAATCGCCAACACCATGTAGATCACGAGGATCGCGATGAGGAGCGCGCTGAACATGTACTGAAAGGACTCTCGGAAGGCCCGGGTGCGGCCGGTGAGAGCGGTACCCCAATCTGCGGTGTCCGGCATGTGCTGGGCGACCACCTCCTCGACGATTTGCAGACCCTCGCCGCCCGGAACATCCTCGAGGTTCACAAAGAGCTGTACGGCGCGACGGCGGTCGAAACGATTGACGGAGTTGGGCCCGCGACCGACTCTATAGGTGATCAGATTAGACGCCTGGATCAAGCGACCGTCGGCCGCTCGCACGCTGATCCGCTCGAGATCTTCGGGCGCCGCACGGAACTCCGGAAGCGCGCGCACGCGGATGTCGTAGCGATATCCCCCCTCCTTGAATTTGGCAACGTCGAGTCCCCCGAACATCGCGTAGACCTCATTTGAGATGGAGTGCACGTCGACGCCGAGATCGTTGGCGAGGTTTCGGTTGATCCGTACCTTGATGTCCGGCTTGCTCATCCGTAGGTCGCTATCGACATCGACAAAACCGTCCTGCGCCCTCAGGTCGGCAACCACACGGTTGGTGATCTGTTCGAGATCGGCCATAGTCGGCCCCTGAATCACGTACTGCACATCCGCGCTCCGCCGTCCGCCCCCAATGGGTGAAAGATTCTCAACCGATATCAGCATGTCGTCGCCAAGCTCGCCGAAGAGTCCGCGCATCCGCCGCATGATCTCCTGCTGGCTGGCCTTGCGCTGATCCTTGGGAAGCAGGTTCACCATCAGCATCCCGTTGTTGACCTGGCCCACGGTGACGACGCCGACAGCGACGAAGGCGCTTGCGACCTCAGGTTGGGCGAAGAGAATGCGCTCCATCTCCCGCAGTCGAGTGTTGGTCTCCTCGATCGCAGTCCCGGTGGGTAGCTCGAAGCGCACCAGGAAGCGGGACTCGTCCGCCTCGGTGATGAACTCGGTGCCGATCATCGGCACGAGGGCGAGACCACCGATAAATACGAGGGTCGCGAGAGCGATCACGGTCCTCCGATGGCCGACGGCCCATGCCAGGGTGTCTCGGTAGCGGTTCTCCAACCACTGGAAGAAGCTCTCGAGCATGACGTAGAGACGTCGATGGGAAGCCTGGTGTCTGAGGAGCCGCGAGCAAAGCATCGGGGTCAGGGTCAGGCCGATGAAGACCGACAGCAGCACCGTTAACGCAACCGTGAGACCAAACTGGAAGAAGAAGCGGCCGATGATCCCCTTCATGAATGCCACCGGTAGGAAGACGGCCACAATGGACGATGAAGCGGCAATCACTGCAAAACCCACCTCAGACGCGCCCTTTTGCGCCGCTTCCATGCGCCCCTCTCCCTCCTCCATGTGCCGGAAGATGTTCTCCAGCACCACGATCGCGTCGTCGATCACCAGACCCACTGCGAGAGAAAGGGCGAGCATGGTCATGTTATTGACCGTGAAGCCCAGGGCGTTCGTGGCCACGAACGCGCCGATCAACGCGAGGGGAATGGTGATCACACTGATCAGCGTGATTCTGACGTTGCGCAGGAAGACGTACATAATGATGATCGTTAACAGGACGCCGAACCCGATGTCGATCTGGACGCCGCGCATGGACTCCTTGATGAACTCCGATGAGTCATAGGCCATTTCAATTGAGAGACCCTGTGGTGTGCTCTGCCTGATCTCCTCGAGACGGTCCTTGACCGCATCCGCCACCGCCACCGTGTTCGTTCCCGATTGCTTGCGGACACCGAGGCCAATCGTCGGCACACCATTGAAGCGGGCGATCGACCGGTTGTCCTCCGCACCGTCGTCGATACGGGCGACGTCTTTAAGGGTGACGACTGTGCCATTGCGGTTCGCAACTACCAGGTTCTTCATCGCCTCGACAGACGCGAATTCACCCTTTACCTTGACGCTGTACTCGACGGTGTCCGTCTCCACCCGTCCACCGGGAAGCTCCACGTGCTTTCGTCGGATCGCCGACACCACGTCCATCGCCGTCAGGTCCCGCGCCCGCAGCTTGCCCGGGTCGAGCCAGATCCTGACCTCACGCTCGCGCATTCCACCGGGCTGGATGTTGCCGACCCCGGTGACCGACTGCAGCTGCTCCTTGACAACCTTGTCGGCATAGTGCGCCAGCTCCCCATAATCCCCGCGGCTCGTCACCGCAATCCACATGATCGCCTGGGCTGCGATGTCAAGCTTGTCGACGATGGGTTCGTCGACATCCTTCGGAAGGTCCCTCTTGGCGAGGTTGACCTTTGCCCGGACCTCGGCCGCCGCAACGTCGACATCTTTGTCCAGCTCGAACTCGATCGCAACCTGGGAGAGCCCTTCGAAGCTCTGGGACATCAGGGACTTGATGCCGCTGATGGTCTTGATCTGCTCCTCGAGAACGTCGGTTACATCCTGATCCATCACCTCCGGCGACGCCCCGACCAGGGTCGTGGTCACGGTGACGAACGGAAAGTCGACCTCGGGGTAGAGATCGAGGCCCATGCGCACGAATGCGAGCGAGCCGAACACGAGAAGGGCCCCCATGATGGTCAGGGTGGAAACCGGGCGGCGAATCGAGATGTCAGGCAGCCACATCGACGTCTCCTATTCCTTCGCGGCCGGTGGCGGATTTGGAGGCGGTTCCGACACAAGGGCGGAGCCGGTTTGCTCGGGACCAGCCTCAAGGAGGTCCTGGACATCGAGTTGCGCCGGTTCAACGGATCCAGCGTCCGGTGGAGCGGTCGGCGCGAGGAGACCGGTGGCCCGCCGAAGCTCCAGGCGCGACATGGCGTGGGCAAAGATACTCCGGTAATACAGAAGACCAGCCTCTGCAAGGGCGGTCGTCGCGTCCAGGAGGCTCACCTGGTCGATGGTTCCCTCTCGAAATGACACGTTGGCCAGCCGCTGGCCCTCAGTGGCTCGCTCGAGGTTGCGCCCCTGGCTCTTCACCGCCCGGTCGGCATTGATCAGGTTCAGGTGCGCTGATCGAACATCAAACCGTGCCATCTGCCGCACCTCCGACAGCCCGATCCGCTGCTGTTCGAGAAGCGCCCGCTCTACGACGAGCCTCCCCGTACGCCCGCGGTCGAAGATCGTCCAGCGGAGCATGAGGCCTCCGCTCCAGGCGTCCCCCCACTCGTCGAGTGTCGCGACGTGTGGATCCGGTCGTGCATTGCGATAGGTGAAAAAGGCGTCCAACTCGGGCCAGTACCGGCTCTTGGCCACCGCCACCGCCTGCTCCTGGAGGCCGACGCCGAGCTCGGCGCCGAGCACGTCCGGCCGATCGGCGAGGGCCAGCTCGACCGCCTGTTGCTCGTCGATCGTGAGCGGGTGATACTCCGGATCGTCGACAAGCGTGACGTTGCTTTCCTGCGACACGCCCATGGTCCTGAGGAGTGCGGCTGCCGCCTGATCGTGGTTGTTCGCGAGCCGGATCATTTCGGTTTCGGAATTGGCAACGTCGACTTCGGCGCGAAGGACGTTGAACTCCGAGGCGACGCCGTACTTCTTCTTGGATTGAACATCGGCGAGCTGCGTTCGCGACTGATTCACGTAGCTCTGCGCCACCTCGTGCTCCTGGCGGCCGAGCTGAGCGCGGTAGTATGCGGCGACGGTTAGGTAGACAACCTCCTGCACCGCGCCCCGGATCTGTTCGTCGGTCAGCGCCTCATAAAGCTCCGCCGCCCGCAGCCCAGCCCGTACCGCACCCCCGCGGAAGACAGGCTGATCAACGGTGACACCTGCGGAGTAGTTGTTCAGCGAGCCGATGGTGATATGGCGGTCGGCGATCTCGAAGCTCGGCACCTCGTCGAGGCGGATGTAGTTCGCGTTGAGCGAGACGACGGGCAGCGCTTCGCCCCAGGCCTGAGTTATGAGCCCTTCCGCGACCCCTCGTTCCTGCACCGCGATCTTCAGATTTCGGTTGTAGGTCAATGCCAGCTTGACGGCGTCCTCTAGGGTGATCTCGCCGCCGATGCGAACGGCGCCGTTCTCCCATCCGTCGCCGGCGGTCGCCACCGTTGCTTGGGGGGAGGGCTGGCGGGTCGCTCCGCCGCTGGGCAACTCATCTTCGCCGAAGCTCTGACCACTCACCCCCAGGACGAGGAAAGGAACAGTCAACAGTATGAGTGTTCGAAACGACCTGGTCATCGTTTTGTCTCCGACTTTCGGTGCCTAGGGGCTTTTTTCGGCTTGTTTCCCATCGCTCGAACACCTCCCGCACTGAATCGAACGATTGTCCGGATGGTCTTCTTGGAAACCGACAGAG
>JAOZUP010000200.1 GCA_029938595.1 Thermoanaerobaculales bacterium
AGGGGCGACAGACACTGGTCGGACCGACGATAGTCTGTCGCCGCTTCGCGGCTCTGTTTTTTTCCTGGCCGTGTCCCTGGGGCTCACGCCCCAGGCTATGAATATGCCGCCCCTTCGGGGCTCCGCTGCCGACACCCTTGCAACCCGTTGCCGATCAAGGTACTATCCGCCGCGCGTGGGGCCGTAGCTCAGTTGGGAGAGCGCAGCGTTCGCAATGCTGAGGTCGTGGGTTCGATCCCCATCGGCTCCACCAACACAGATACCGGATACCAGATACCGGATTTCGGATCCACCCACCCCCCCTTTGACATCGAGACCGGTGATTTTACGATTTCGCATCCGGCATCTGGTATCCGGTATCCGGTATCTGGCCTCCGACAGATGAACATCCACCCCCGGATCCCGTATCCTCAGGTGCCCGTGACGCGTCTCGATTTCTCTGAAGGAGGATCCGATTCCAATGCGCTCGAAACTCACCCTGTTTGTGCTGTGCCTGTGTCTGACCGCCGCAACCGCGTCCGCCGAGGTGGACGCCCGGATGCTACGTTACCCGGACGTATCGGAAACCCACATCGCCTTTGTCTACGCCGGTGACATCTGGCTGGTCGCCAAGGGCGGCGGCACTGCCCACCGCTTGAGCTCGCCTCTCGGTGAGGAGCTCTTTCCCCGCTTCTCACCCGACGGGACGCAGCTCGCCTTCAGCGCCAACTATGACGGCAACATCGATGTCTATGTGATTCCGACGATGGGCGGTGAGCCGGTGCGCGTGACGTACCACCCGGACGCCGATCGGCTCTCCGACTGGACACCGGACGGCAAGCAGCTGCTCTTTGCCTCGGCTCGAGCGAACGGCGTGGGCAGGTTGAGCCAGTTCTACCTGGCATCCCCTGCGGGTGGGTTCCCGGAGGTCCTCCCGATTCCCTACGGTGATGTCGGCGCCCTTTCCCCAACCGGGAAGACCATCGCCTACACCACCCGCGACCGCGGCTTCCGCAACTGGAAGCGCTACCGCGGCGGCACCGCACCGGACATCTGGTTCTTCAACCTGGAGACCCTCGAGGCCCGCAACCTCACCGACAGCGCCGCCAACGAGAGCCGGCCGATGTGGCACGGCGACACCCTCTATTTCCTGTCCGACAGCGGGCCCGCCCTGCGCGCCAATATCTGGTCCCTCGACACGACCACCGGGGACATGCGCCAGGTCACGGAGTTCACCAATTTCGACATCACCTTCCCCGCCATCGGCCCGTCCGACATGGTCTTTCAGGCCGGCGGCCGCCTCTATCTGATGGGGCTCGACGACGAGCAGTACGCCGAGGTCGAGGTGGATATCGTCACCGACCTCGCCAGTCTGCGGCCGCGACGGGTCAACGCCGCCGATCTCATCCAGGTCGCCGACATCTCGCCCAGCGGCAAGAGAGCCGTCCTCCAGGCCAGGGGCGAGCTCTTTTCCGTGCCCGCTAAACATGGAGTCGTCCACAACCTGAGCCGCACCTCCGGCGCCGCCGAGCGTTTTCCCGCGTGGTCACCAGACGGCAAGAGCATTGCGTACTGGAGCGACGCGAGCGGCGAGTACGAGCTGTGGCTGATCCCATCGGGCGGCGGCGAGCCGAAGAACCTCACCACCCTCGGCACGGGCTTCCGATACCAGCTCTTCTGGTCGCCCGACAGCACCAAGATCGCCTTCATCGACCACACCCAAACCATCTGGGTCTACGATCTCGAAGCCGGTGGTTTCTCCGAGGTCGACAAGGGCCTCTGGCGATTGCACCCGAACCTCCAGGGCTTTGACCTCAGCTGGTCGGCGGACAGCCGCTGGATCGCATACTCCCGCGGCCTCGAGACCACCAACAACGCCATCTTCCTCTTCGACATGCCAAGCGGCACCCGCCACCAGGTCACATCGGGTTATTACAGCGACTCTGATCCGGTCTTCGATCCCGACGGGAAGTACCTCTACTACCTCTCCAATCGCACGCTGGAGCCCATCTACTCGGACATGGACCAAACCTGGGTCTACCCCAACACCACCAACATCGTCGCGGTGCCGTTGCGCAACGACGTCGCGTCGCCGCTGGCGCCGCGCAACGACGAGGAGGAGGTGAAGGAGGAGACGGCCGACGACCCAGATACGGAGGAGAGCGAGAAGAAGAATGAAGGCAAGAAGAAGGGCAAGAAAGCCGACAACGAAGACGACGCCAGCGAGAAGGAGGAGAAGCCCGAGCCGGTGAAGATCGATCTCGAGGGCTTCGAGAACCGCGTCGTGGTGCTGCCGCCCGAGGCCGGCAATTTCGGCACCGTGGCTGCAGTCTCCGGCAAGGTTATCTTCCACCGCATGCCGCGCTCGGGCTCATCCGACGAGAACCAGCCCATCGCCTACTACGACCTCGAAGAGCGCGAGGAGGAGACCATCCTCGACAACGCGGACGGTTTCGTTGTCTCGGCGAACGGCAAAAAGATGATGATCCGCTCGAAGGACACCTTCGCTATCGTCGACATCGCGCCCGGCCAGAAGATCGGCGGCGAAGGCAACTCGAACAACAAGCTCGACACCTCGAAGCTCGAGATGACCCTCGATCCACGAGCCGAGTGGAACCAGCTCTTCACGGAGGTCTGGCGCACCTACCGCGACTACTTCTACGATGCCAACCTGCACGGGCTCGACTGGGAAGGTCTCCGCGAGCACTACGGCGCCCTTCTCGACGACGCCGTCACCCGTTGGGACGTCAACTTCATCATCGGCGAGCTCATCGGTGAGGTGAACGCCTCCCACACCTATGTCGGCGGTGGCGACACCGAAGACGCGCCCCGACGGCCCGTCGGTCTGCTCGGGGTCGACTGGTCTTTGGAAAACGGCGCCTACCGGATCGCCCGAATTGTCCACGGCGCACCGTGGGACGCCGCCGAGCTGCGGTCGCCGCTGGCGGAGCCGGGCGTCGACATCTCCGAGGGCGACTATGTCCTTGCCGTGAACGGGCTCCCAGTTGACACGACCAGGGACCCCTACGCCGCGTTCCAGGGTCTTGCCGGTCAGACGGTTGCGCTGACCGTGAACTCGAACCCGAATATGGACGGTTCACGCGAGGTGCTGGTGGAGACCATGGGCAGCGAGGCGCGGCTCCGCCACCGCGAGTGGATCGAGCACAATCGGCAGTGGGTGCTCGAGGCGTCGAACGGAAAAATCGGTTACGTCTACGTGCCCAACACCTCGGTCTCCGGCCAGACCGAACTCGTCCGCCAACTCAACAGCCAGCACCAGCTGCCGGGCTTGATCATCGACGAGCGTTTCAACGCCGGTGGTCAGCTGCCCGACCGCTTCATCGAGAAGGTCAACCGGCCCATGCTGACGCGGATCTACTTCCGCCACGGCGCCACCCGCACCCACCCCACCATCAGCCACTACGGCGCCAAGGCCATGCTGATCAACGGTTGGGCCGGCTCGGGCGGCGACGCCTTCCCGTTCTTCTTCAAGGAGATGAAGGTGGGTCCGCTGGTGGGTGAGCGCACCTGGGGCGGGCTCATCGGTCCCGCGGTCGGCCACCAGCTCATCGACGGCGGCCGCTACACCGCACCGCCCGGACGCCTCTACGGACCCGATGGCGTGTGGTTCCCCGAGGGACACGGCGTCGATCCCGACATCCCGGTGGTGGACGACCCGAGCCAGCTCGCGAAGGGCATCGATCCGCAGCTCGAGGCAGCCGTCAACGCGGTCCTCAAGGAGCTCCAGACAAACCCGCCGGTCTTCGCCGATCCGCCGGAGTTCGAGGTTCGGTAAATCGAATTTCAGATTAAGCGTGTCCGCTTCGCTCGGTCGTAGTGGCGGTCCTGTGTCCACCTTCGGCGTGTCGGTCGGTATCGCTATCGCAATCGCTATCGGTATCGAAACCCCAGATGGGTGGCGTCTTTCTCGATAGCGATACCGATCCCGATAGCGATAGCGATGTCTGACCACTGATCACTGGTTGCCCGGCCGGCGGGCATACTCGAGAGCAAGATCCCGCCAGGGTCCGGTTGCGCGTAGGGTGGAGAGATTGCCGAAGTGGCCACCGAAAGTCCGGCCAATGAAAATCAAGTCCTCGGGGAAGCGGATATCGGTGGTGTAGGACCAGGTGCTGAGCTTGAGGTCGATCAGCCGGCTGAAGAACTCGTCATCGTCTCCGAAAGTGTAGGGCGGAGCCACGGCGAGGATGGGGTCGAAGATCTCCACCCACGGATCGGTCAGCTCGAGGGGCAGGGGGACATCGCCCTCCTTGAACATGCCCATTCGGTGGAGGATCTCCGGCATCTCGGATTTGCGGTCGTCGATCGCAGCCTGCATGAGGTCGGCATAGCCCAATGCCACCTCGGTGGGGACCCGCTTGACGCAACCGTAGTCATACACCACCACCCGTCCGTCCTCGCGGAAGGAGAAGTTGGCCAGGTTGGGATCGGCGTGGAGCATCCGGTGGTCGAGCAGCCCCCGCAGGAGGAACTCGACGAGAACGGTCCCCCAGCGATCCTTGAGCTCCTGGCTGTAGTTGTCCGAACACGCCTCGCCCGGTGGGATACCTTCGACGTACTCCATGGTCAGCACGTTGCGCGAGCTCGCCTCGTCGACCACCCGGGGGACGATGATCTCGGGGATCTCGGCGTGGAGCTCCCCCATGCGACGGATGTTCTCCGCCTCGTGCTTGTAGTCCAGCTCCTCGAGGAGGCGGTCGCGGACCTCCTTCCAGATGGGGTCGAAATCCCCATCCATGACCAGCGTGAACAGCGCCTTGAGAATGGTCTTGAGGTTGGAGAGATCGGCGGTCACGATCTCGTCGATGAGCGGGTACTTGATCTTCACCGCCACGTGGCGGCCGTCGCGCAGCACCCCGCGGTGGACCTGGCCGATCGAGGCGGCGGCGAAGGCCTCGAGATCGAGCGACTCGAAGAGCTCGTCGTAGTCGTCGAGCGCGGATCTGATCTCGAGATCGATCACCTCGGGGGGAACCGGCTTCGTCTCCTGCTGGAGAGCCCGCAATACCTCCGCCACCTCGGGAGGCAGCAACCCGTCCTGGAGGCTCAGCATCTGGCCGACCTTCATCGCCGCACCCTTGAGCTCACCGAGGGTCTCGACAATGCGCGCCGCGTTACGCACCAGGTTCTCCCTCTGGTGATCTTCCCGATCAGAGCCCGACCGGGCCAGGTTGAGAACCTGATCGCCGAGCACCGAAACTCCGACCCGGCCGGCCAGCCCGCCGAGCTTGACGAAGCGTCGTAACGCCGAGGTGATCAGCTCATCATTGCCCATGGACTTCAAGGCTACCAGGAATTCGAATGCACCAAGCGGTGTCAGCCGAGGTGATCAAGGAAAGACGGGAGGTTGCAGGACCTGCGGCGGTCATTGCCGCTCGATCGGGGCGTGTGTGAGATCAAGAACCGCCGCGACGCATCGATCATGTCCGCTGCCTTGTCCAGTCGCGCCATGTCGTCCGGTCCGGGCGAGGACGTCAACTTGATCTCCACCGCCCACAGCTCCTTCCCGAAATCCAACACCAAATAGAAATCTTTTTCTATTTTGCAAGAACTGTGTAAATGACGACGCCTGTCCCCGACCACCTGGTCACGCCAGAGGCAGCGTTCGGACCTCCAGGAGCTGCGAGTCGACGATGACCTGCAGGTCGCGGTCCTTTGACAACAACAGGGCGTCGTTCTCTTCCGCGAGCTTGGCGATGATGCAGTCGATGGTGGACCGGATCGTCACCCCTCGCGAGCGAAGTCGGCGATAGAGATCGGCCGCTTCCAGGTAGGTCTCGGGTTCCCGCGGCGTCAGCCACTCCATTTCGCGGAAATGCCGCTCGATTTTCGTGAGGCTCTTCGATCGCCTGATCCCCTGCAGCACCTCGGCAGCCACGACACCGCAGGTCAGCACATCGGCTTCTTCGCGGATCAGCCGCGCGAGTGCATCCGCCTGCGGGCTCGGATGCCCGTTAAAGAAATCGACCCATGCGGACGAATCGACAAGGACCCTCATGCGCGCTTCCTGAGGGCGTCGATGTCCCCCTCCCACTCGACCTTTCCCTGCAGCTGGAGAAGCTGACGGCGCCTCTTGGCTCTTGCGAACCTCCGCAAAGCCTCATTGATGACCTCGGTCTTCGTCTTTCCCTGGGAAAATTTCATCGCCGCCCGAAGGGCGTCGTCATCGATGTTTAGCGTCGTCCTCATTGATCTGCACATCTATGCATAAGATAATGGCATAAATGATGCCTGTCAATGCATACAAATACCGGATACCGGATACCAGATACCGGATACCAGATGCCGGACTTGTCACCTCGTAGGCCAAAGGGCGAAGCCGGATGCGACAGGACAATACGCCATTGCCGGGCAGATGGGCGGACATTTCGATTCCTCGAACATCTCTTCGAGACCGACGCGTCGATTGGCGAGGCCCTGTTGGTGAACATAGCGGAATGCCGCCTCATACGATGAGGCACTGGCCTCCAATCCGTATGGGTAGAAGTTGCTTCCCATCAACTCTCCGATTATTCTTCATGCATGGGGACATCAGGAAAAAACAAGGGCCGCCGACGGCGGGCCCTTGCAGAGGCGTTCACCTCGTTGGAATCGGGTTCAGGTTCACTCTCCTGCGCCCCATTTTTCCATGCTGGGATCATAAGGGAGTTCATATTCAAGGAATTCCATGGGGTCGAATGGTAAATCTTCCGGATCAATTCGAAATTCTCCAGCTTCTATAACTGCTGGACGAGGATTTTCCAGACCATGTAGAGGCATTCCTCTTGGATGTTTTGTATTCGGGTATTTTCGTATCCATAATTCGTGCCGAGCTCTCATGATATCAAACATGGTTTTCGTCGTGAAACCAGGCAGCATTCTAGGCATGACCTCACGAGGATCGTTGTAAAGGTCATAGAAAGAAGCACCACTGAGACCCGGTAATTCGCCGACCCAATGACGTTTAAAACGACTCTTTACCTGAGCCGCCAAGATATCACCCGTGTAAATATGTACATAATCACGACGGCTATATGTGTCTCCATTCAAAAATAACGAAGTCTGGTCGATGCCATCAATGATGCGGTCGGTCGGAATGTATTGGGTGGCGCCGCCAAGATGCGCAAAGGTCGTAAACAGGTCGGTGACATGAATGATGTCTCCAACAATCTGGTTAGGTGCAATCACGCCAGGCCAACGTGCAAGGCACGCAACTCTGACACCACCTTCCGTAAAATCACCTTTTCCGCCTCTGTAAAGTGTTTCAACCATGCCATCAGGTCCATGATGAGTCATTGGGC
>JAOZUP010000201.1 GCA_029938595.1 Thermoanaerobaculales bacterium
ACTTCCAATACTAAGAACTAAGAACTGATGCGGCGTTAGTCCAGCGTGATGACGGCGTCGCCGACGCCGACCGAAACCTCGATGTGGTAGCTTCCACTGCCTGTCCAGCTGGCGGAGTGACCTACGAATCCGCCACTCGCGATCCGTTCTCCATGTACGGTCAAGCGGGCGTCGCCGACCCCGCCGGCGCCCTCGGCCGAGGCATAGGCAGATGCTGGGGCATGAACCACCGCGGTGCCGACGCCGAGGTCGATGGTGACGTCACCCTCCAGAATCTCCACGTCCACGTCACCAACGCCGGAATCGATATCGAGACCGGCCGCAATGCCTCGGATCACCACGTCGCCCACACCGTGATCCAGCATCAACCGGATGTGGGTGGGGATCTCGATGGTCCAGTGCTCCTCGAATCGGCGGTCCTCGTCCGCCTGCGGATCAATCCTCAGCACCAGGCGATTCCCTTTACTGCTCGCCCGCAGAGATGCCGCTTCGACCTCCCGCTCCGCCTGGCGCTTCGAGGAGAAGAACCCCCCGCGCCGCGGCGTCAAAAGAACCTCGATGGCGATGTCGTCGACCCCTTCACGAGCCGTGATTTTGACGTCTCCGATGCCGGTGTCGAGATCGAGCACCTCGATCGCCGCTGCTAGCTCGTTGTGGGTCAGGGTTCTCGTGTCGGCGGCGTCCGCCACAACGGCGCACGTTGCGAGGACGATTGCGAGGAGAGAGATCTTCTTCATCAGCAGGCTCCTTCTGTTCCAACCGTAGAAACGTCAAGAGTCGGAAAAAGTTCTGGTGATCTTTTTCCTGCTCTTCTCACCGCGATTCGCCGTCCGCAGTGGACACCCGGTGAGAAGTGCGGGTTAGCCCCACGTCTCGCCGCTCGTGAGTTGGATGTCGCCGGATGCAGTCTCGACGTCAAACGTCGGTCCATCGCCTGTCAAGTTCAGGGTGCTGTCATCCGCGCTCACCAAACCAGGAAACTCGCTGCGAATCGTGCCGGTGGTGGTTGTCAACGTTCCCTGGGGCTTCACGCCCTCCGGAACCATCAGATGAACGCGGCCGGATGAGGAGCGAATTCGGATCGTTTGTCCGGGATCAAGACGGTCCCAGCTGAGAGTGATCTTTCCGGTAGTAGTGCTGATAGCTACGCTGCCGGAGAGGTTATTGAGCGAGATCTTCCCGGAGGCCGTGTCGACACGCGCTTCCCTGGCGCCGCCGACAAGCTGCACATCGCCGGATGAGGTGCGGGCAAAGAAATATGAGAGAGGACGAAAGACATCAATCTGTGCGTCACCGTCGGCGGTTCGTATATCCAACGACGCCGTCGCCCCGTTCAGCTCCATATTTCCGCTTGATGTGCGCAATCGCAAGGGGTCGGCGGCTGGGAAGTCCCCCCGCACTTGAATGCTACCGCTGGTTGTTGTGACATCAGGGATGACCTCGCCGGGGGCGAGCACGGAAAGCTGGGCCCGTGCTGAAAGGTGGCCAAATCCGAGGAAACCAGACTTTCCGGTTTCGACCGTGATCTGAAGCCTGTCGTCGGTGTCGGCAAACGACGGAGTATGGCCGTCGATCCACCGTTGGCCCTTTTCGTCACCGAGACCGCGAATGTGGAGGAGGATGTCCACTTCGATCTCATTCACATCGGCGTGGGAAACCCGGACGTCGAGATCGGCCGCATCCACTTCGAGGCGCTTTCCTTCTTCTGATGGGAAGCTCTCTGCCTGGATGAGATTTTTTTGAGCCGCCGCTGCGGGGATGGCGGTGAAACTCGTACCAACCGTTACGACGAGGGCTGCCAGGATCGATCTCGATACCATGAGGTGTTCTCCCATCATGACCCGAATGCTAGCACGTGCACGAATTCGGAATTCGGAATTCGGAATTCGGAATTCGGAATTACCACCCAACCCCTACAGTACATGTACACCCAATCGTCCAGGGCGGGTGGAAAAAGGTGCGGCGGAGGTGCCATTCTTGACATTGTCTGAGCCTGGTCCTTTCGGTTCGGTAGGGTGTTTCAGGCAGACAATGTCAAGGGTGGCTCCTCTCGGGAAGCGCCTTGGGAAACGGTCCTCGGGTAGTGTTTGGGGGGAGGCGGGGCGGCCTTTCGACCGCCCCGCCCTCGCGATGGTCGTCACCGCTTTCTCGCGCTGTGTGGATGTCGAGTCCGGGTTGAACGGGAGCTTGAGGAATCACGGCGCTCCGGATCTGACGCGTCAGAGCGTGCTTTCGGAGGATGAGAAGTGCCACCGGTCCGCCGATCTGCAGCAACCGGCCGACGCTGTTCGGTGGTCAGCCGGTGGGTGGAGGTTGATGTCGAACTGCTGGTGCGCGGTGCAACCGTAGTCCGCGATTCGGCCGCCCGGCTGCGCCTTGCGCTCTCGTGAGAGACGGCCGCACGGGTGGATCGGCGGATCTGGGTTTCACCCGACGGGTGAGACCGGACTCCGGTGGAGCGTGGGGCCGTCCGGGTTTCGAGCCGAACGCCGGTTGGGGCTCCGGCGTACCGAGAGGTGGTTGAGGATGAAGACTCTCGCCTTGGCCGCAGCTCGGGGGATCGTATGTAACGGGTGTCCGAGGCGGTTCTTCGTGATGAAGAAGACGTCGCGGCAGCGGGGATCCTCGACCGGACGAGGGACTGGCGGCGCTCGATCGCGGCCGGTGCGAGAGCCGCGCCGACCGCAGAGGCGGCGTGACGCTCGATGCTGCGAGCCACCCCCTCGGGTCGAGCGACGGTGATCTCGCGCCCGCCCATGGTGACGGTACGCCGGGAAAGACTGGTGACGGCGACGGACCGGCCACCATGCTGCCGGACTTCGTCGGTGGTGGGAGCCGAGGCGTGGTTTACGACCCGGCCCCGCGTCGCCATTGTATGACTCACGGCATGACGCGCGATGTCCTCTCATCGCCGAGGTTTCCCCAACCGACAAAGGTGGCATAGCGGGCGTCCTGCCAGCTGTCGTCATACCCGTTGTAATAGCCGTGATCGTAGCCGTGGTGGTATCCATCGTGGTAGCCGTGTCGGTAGCCATGAGCGGCGTGGCTCCAGCCGTAGGGCGGGCGTGCGTACCAGCCCACGTAGGCGCCGGTTTGGACCCACACCACGTTGGCCGCCACGTAGGCGTAGCCGGGTCGCCAGACCCAGCCGAAGCTGCTGTAGGCCCAGCTTCCATAGTGGTGGGGGACATAGCCCCAGGGTTCATAGGCGACCCAGGTCCAGCCGGCGCCGGTTCGCACCCACCGACCGTAGGTGTAGGGTCGCCAGCTCACGGAGACCCAGGGGCGCCAGACGCGACCCAATCCATCCACCCACACCCATTCGCCATAGCCTGCCAGCGTTGCGTCGAAGTTAAGGGACCAGTAGGGGTCGGACCACGAGCGCGTATAGACGCTCCAATCACCGAAACCGACCGAGACGCCGAATCCGTTGCTCCCCACATGCATCCCGAACGAGCCGCCGGCCTCCACCGGCGGAGCGGCGGTCACCAGCACCAGTGCCAATGCAGGAAGAAATATTGCGAGCTTTCGCAGGATCTTCATGGCCGCCTCCCAGGTGGCGCTCGACGCCAGCCTCACCCCTGGGATCAGCAAGCTCTGTGCCAACCGGAGAACGTTTGAACGTTAAACGTTAAACGTTGAACGTTGGACGGTGGGGAGCGTCCTCAACCCGGTCTTGATGTCCCCACTAGGGGACGGTCAGCTGTCCTTTCTCCATGGTGGTGGAGTGGGATAGAGGGAAGCACAGTCCCGCAGCTCAGGCTCTGTGCCGCCGCGGCACCACGCGTACTTCGCTCCCGCCCAGATCGCTGCAGCGCCTGACTCACCGCGCGGGTTGACCGCGTAGAACTTGACGTCGAAGGTTGGTCGACCGTCGGTATCGAGGAGGTATGGCATCCGGGTAGCCCGTACCAGACGGTCAAGCGCGCCGAGACAAGCTTCGCGTGGCGATTTTCCGGCACGTATGAACTCGACCACCGTGTGCGAGCCAGCGACCTGGATTACCGACTCGCCGCGACCCGTGGAACCGGCGGCGCCTACCTCACCGTCGACGTAGAGGCCGGCCCCGATCAGCGGTGAGTCGCCGACTCTGCCGGGGATCTTGAAGAAGAGGCCCGAGGTCGTCGTGGTACCTCCTAGCACCCCGTCGGCGTTGACCGCGCACAGGTTGATGGTGCCGGTCGGCCTGATGGCTCCAAACTTCTTGATGAACCATTGAACGTCCGGGTCCTGGACCTGCTCCGGGGTCGTCATCCAGTCGTCGATCGAGGACATCTGTCCTTTCCAATAGAGCCAGATCTTGCGCGAGCGTTCGGTCAGGAGGTTTTCAGACGGAAAGCCCAGGGACCTCGCAAATCGGGCGGCGCCTTCGCCGACCAGCAGCACCCGCGTCGTGCGACGCATGACCTCGAGGGCCACCGCGGCCGGATGCTTGAATCCCTCGAGGGCGCCGACGGCGCCCGCGCGCATCGTCGGACCGTCCATACAGCAGGCGTCGAGTTGGACCACCCCCTCGGAGTTGGGCAGGCCGCCGTAGCCCACCGTGACGTCGTCCGGGTCGGCTTCGACAATCCCCACACCTTCCACCGCCGCCTCGACCGGAGACAGCCCCGCTTCCATGCGCCGCACGGCTCGACCCACTGCCTCGAGACCGTTCTTCGAGGCCACCGCGACCGGTCGGTGACCGGCGGCGACGCCGTCTTGCGCCTCCGACAAGCGCGCGGTGGCGCCCAGTGCGGCAGCGGCGCCGACGGCGAGCGCTTCGCGGCGGGTCAATCCATGGTCGGGTTCCGGGGAAACGTCGCGGTCATGGGTGTTGCTCATGACGCATCCTCCACCGCGCCAATCAAGGTGTCAAGGAAGGAGGAGCAAGGAGAAATTAGGAATTAGGAGTTAGGAATTAGGAATGTTCATCGCACGCCTCCGGGAAGCACCTACAGAAACGGTTCGCGTGCGGCGGAGGTGCCACTTTTGACATTGTTTGAGCTCCGTTTCTCCAAGTCGGCAAGATGTCGCAGGCAGACAATGTCAAGGGTGGCTCCTCTCGGGAAGCGCGACGAAAGGAGAGAGACTGGAAGTAGGAGGGTGTATCCGGTTCGTCTCGGTACGGGAGTTGCATCGGGATGAGGGATCATGATGATGGTGAATCGCGGTCGGGTGTTCTACCATGATGAGCAGGCGGGAGGTTCGTCCTGTTGTGAGCACCTGGAGAGGCGGCCGACCGGGATATGGGTTCAGGGGCGCGACCGAGATCGTGCGGACGTCCCGGCGAAAGGTGGAGACCGAGAATGAAGCGTCACGGCCCAATGAGTTGTCTGCTGTGCGCCACCATGATCTCCGTCGTCGCAATTCTGACCGGCGGCTGTAACTCGCGCGGCGGACAGGCCTCGGAGTCCGTCGCCCCGGATTGGAAAATGCAGCGGGAAAATATGGTCAGCCAGCAGATCGAAGCCCGCGGGGTCAAGGGTCCCCTGGTGCTCGAAAGCATGCGAACGGTGCCCCGCCATCTCTTCGTCCCCGAGAACTACCGTGACTCCGCGTACAACGACTCGCCCCTGCCGATCGGTGACTCCCAGACTATTTCGCAGCCGTACATTGTGGCCCTGATGTCCGAACTGCTCGAGGTGCAGTCGGGCGAAAAGGTCCTCGAGATCGGCACCGGTTCGGGCTACCAGGCCGCTGTTCTCGCATCCATGGGGGTTGAGGTGCGCTCTATTGAGATCCGTGAGCGCCTGTGCGAGCGCGCGGCATCCACCCTCTCGGAACTCGGATACGAATCGGTCCGCGTGCGATGTGCCGACGGTTACGGTGGTTGGCCCGAGGAGGCACCTTTCGACGGAATCATCGTCACCGCGGCGCCTGAGTGGATACCAGATCCGCTGCTCGAGCAGCTCGCCGAGGGCGCCAATATGGTGATTCCGGTGGGCGACTTCTATCAGGAGCTGAAGGTCATCACCCGCACCGCGGAAGGTTTCGAAGAGCGTTCCGTGATCCCGGTCCGTTTCGTCCCCATGACCGGCGAAGTAGAGCGGCAAGGCACTCCGTAGCGTTGCCGCGGGCAACGCTCAATTCTCAGTTCTCAATTCTCAGTTCTTAATTCCCGCTCGGCCACCCTCGGGAGGCTTGAATTTTCCCGCAATCTTCTGCGTCGGAGGAGGTGGGTGGGCGGCAAATCCGAAATCCGAAATCCGAAATCCGAAATTCCTAGAGTTGTTCTATAGTGTCCGCTTCGAAGGAGGTCTCATGTGCGGCATCGTTGGGGTCATCAGTAGCGGCGGCAGATCGGTGGTCGGCGATCTTGGCAACGGCGCGCACTTCCTCCAGCACCGCGGGCAGGCCTACGCCGGGCTTTTCGTCTTCGATCCCGCGCACCGGGACGCTTCGCTCGAAAAGGGGGAGGGGCTCGCCGACGATATCTTCAAGCCGCTCGGTCATCTGAATGGAGATGTGGGAATCGCCCACACCCGCTACAAGACCTACGGAAGCGGCGGCACCAACAACGCTCAGCCCTTCTTCGATCCGTTCTCGGCCATCGCTCTCGCCCACAACGGTCACATCACAAATGTCCCCCAAATCGAGGCGGAGCTCGAGGAGCGGGGGCAGGGGCTGTCGGCGACCTGCGATGCCGACGCGATGCTGCGCATGCTCAGCCTGTGGGTGGAGCACTTTCGGCGGCAGGATCCGGGCGCAGAGGAGAAGGAGATTCTCTTCCGCGCCATCGAAGAGACGCAGCGGCGGCTGACCGGCGCCTTCTCGGTGGTGGTCGCGACCCCAGGCGGGCTCTACGCTTTCCGCGACCCGCACGGCTTCCGGCCGATGGTCCTCGGCAGCAGGACGGGTTCCGAGCGAGACGCCGTGATGATCGCCTCCGAGACCCTGGCTCTGGAGCAGAACGGGTTTTCAGTCGAGGAGGATGTGCCACACGGTGCAGCTCTCTTCATCGATCGCAGCCTGCAGATCGACGAACGAATCCTGGTTCAAAAGGACCCGCGCCCGTGTGCGTTCGAGCTCATCTATTTCGCCGACGTCGAGTCGAAGATGATGGGCGACAACATCCGTTCGTACCGCTGGCGGGCGGGTCGCACGCTGGCCCTGCAAATTCTCGAGACGGCTCCCGAGGTGGTGGACGAGATCGACCTGGTAGTGCCGATTCCGCACTCGCCGATTCCCGGCGCCGAGGCCTTTGCTCAGAAGCTCGAGAAGGAGATTGAAAACTCGGCGCTGCAGTACGCGACGCCGGTCTCCAAGTACCGCTACGGTGGTCGCATTTTCATGG
>JAOZUP010000202.1 GCA_029938595.1 Thermoanaerobaculales bacterium
GTGCTGCCGGGTATGATCACCAGGGGGCGTGGCCACGTGATCAACATTGGTTCGATCGCCGGCCACGAGGTCTACCCGAGCGGCAACGTTTACTGCGCCACCAAGCACGCAGTGGCGGCGCTCAGCCGCTCCCTCGGGATCGACACCTTGGGCACCGGGGTCCGGGTTTCCTCCGTCGACCCCGGGATGGTCGAGACCGAGTTCTCGCTGGTGCGGTTCCACGGTGACGCGGAGCGTGCGGAAGGGGTCTACGAGGGCTTCGAGGCCCTGAGGGGCGAGGATGTTGCGGAGGCGGTGGTCTTCTGTGCCACCCGTCCACCGCACGCCAACGTCCGCGAGATGATCCTCATGCCGTCGGCGCAGGCGGCGGCGGTGCATTCGCACGGAGCGGGCTAAAATCTCGGTAAGAAACGGCCGGTCCGCTCCCGGTACCCGGTATATGCGTCGCCATGCATCCGCAGCATCCATTCCTCTTCGTTTCGCGCCTTGACGTTCATCAGTGTGATATGGAGCATCGCAGTCACCAGGAGTGGCCAGATGGGGACTGCCAGCAGGGTGGTCATCATCATTGTCATGCTCAGCGTGTAGATAGGGTGTCTTGCGCGGCTGAACGGTCCGGTGGTGATCAACTCAATCGTCTGATCGGCATCGACCCCAACTCTCCAGCTCCGGCCCATCCATCGCCAGCAGAACATGGTTCCTATCAAACAGGCAACCGTGAGTCCGGCAGCAACCCAACGCAGGGCGTGCCACGCAGGCTCTACCACCGCCGGGTCCGGCAGCAGCCATGGGGGAGAGCTCCGGTGGATCGACAGCCATGGAAACACGATCCAGGCGGCGATCACCGGTACCCAGACAATCCACATCAGCCGCTCCAGAGGCTGCTTCGGGACCATGCCCGCCGAGGAGGCGCCCTGGAGGCGAACTCGAACAGTCATGATCAAGACGCCCAGCCAGTATGCCCACACCGAGTACATCGCGACCGTGCTTGGGCCGTCGGCCATTAAAGGCTCATTCCCGGGCACCCGTGAAACTGGTCAGAACCTGCTCGGCCTCGTCGTTCCCCTGTTCGAGAATGCGCAGAACCTCAGCCACGACCATCTCCTGGACCTCCGGGTTGGCCTCGATGGTGAAGTGGTTGATTTCCCCTGCCAGGTCGGGATGCGTCTCGGAGCCGCGAAGATCGTGATTGATGATCTCGGTGGACGGGCTCTCCGCTTCCACCGCTACGCCTCGCAACCACGGCATCCAATCCGTCGAGGGACGGGAGCGGTAGAAATTGACGCAGAGTCTGACGTTTGCCGGGATCTTTGGGGGGGTGGTCGGGTCCACCAGAACCAGCCCATCGACCGGGACGCCGTTCTTGCCGAGCCGCCGTGCGAGGCGCACGGCGTCGTCGGCTCCCCAGCTGTGACCGGAGATTACCAGCGGTCCGGTTTTCGCGCCCTGCTCGCGGTCTGCCGTGATGTTCTTGGCTACCCACCGCCAGGATGGTCCGGAGTGAACCTCGACGAACACGTCGTGGTCCCGCAGATCCTGGCCCATCGTGTCCATGCCCAGCGAGAAGACGTTGAACAGACCTCTCAGCATGTAGACCTGACCAGAGGTTGTTGGGGACCCCTCGGGAGGTCCGGAAAGGGTCGTGCAGCCTACCAACGTCCAGGCCATCAGGACCAGGAGGGCCAGAGGTCTTGGGAACGACGATCGGCTCATTATTCAGTCATCCTCACAGGTGGTGAACAACCGAATCCGGAGAAGTATTCGAGGGTGTTCATGGGAGTCTAACCACCACTTCAGCTCGATGAATGGCTTCGTCTCTCATCTTCTTTCCGTGCAGCCATTTTCCGATCACCCCATACCGAACGCCGTAGCGGTAGCTGGCCAGGGCGACCGCAAAGGCACAGCTGACCGCCAAGGTGAACCCCAGAATCGGTGGCAGCCTGATCGGCAGGTCCTGATCGGCCCAGTGAACCAGAAGCTGTGTCAAGCCCACCAGCGGCACATGAACCAGGTAGATCCAATAGGCGGCGTCGGAGACGAATCGTACGCGTGGGGAGACGGTCTTATACCCCTCCAGGCAGAGCCCGAGAAAGCCCCAAACCCCAAGCCAGCAGAAGAGTGATGTAGCGAGGGCGAAGATCCAGGTCGTCGCGTGGGAGGAGGTGTCTCCGGACAGACGCCATCGCAGCAACACGAAGACCAGGGCAAAAACCGCCATCGAGGCGACGACAAACCATCGGCCGGTCGGAATCAGCCGATTCAACTGGTCACGCACGCGATGCAGCCGGGTGCCGACCAGGAAGAACAGTCCGTAGTATGCCAACCCCCAGGGCTCCGGTGTCCAGCGGTTTTCAAAGTGGGTAAAGATCTCGGGCCGAATCCACAGAAAGCCGAAGGTGACGATTACCAACGAGAGCGGGCGCCACCAGGTGTCCAGGAGGCGGACCCGGGAGGGGAATGACAGAATCGCCGGAAACCGTGTTCGCAATACGAAATACAACAGGGAGTAGACCAGGAGGTACTCCAGGAACCACAGATGGCCCAGCCCCATGAGGTCGTGCTTCAGAACTGTGTCGCTGAAGCTCCCCCTCAGGACCTCCCGCCAGCTGGCGATGTTCTGGTCGACCAGACCCAACCCCCACAGAAAGTAGGTGGGCGGGAGGATCAGCAGAATGGCGCCCAGGAGCGGCCCGCCGATTCGTGTGAGGCGGTGTTTGAGATAGGCTCTGGGACCTCTGAGATCACACAGCAGGGCGGCGAAGAACCCTGCCACCATGAAAAAGAGGGGAATGCGGAAACCGTGGAGGTACCAGAAGAGAAGATCAAAACCCCAGCCCGGCGAGGGGTCGTTCACCAACCACACGAGCCCCGGCACGGGCTGGTGCAAATAGGCCACCGTGGCGTGGAGAAAAACGCCGAGGAGCATCGCCGCCGCGCGCAGGGCATCCAGGGCGTCGATTCGGGTTCCTGGTTGGGAATTGGGCACAGCTACTCCTCTTGGCCCGGTCTTCTCACCGGGTGTCTGCTGCGGACGGCGAATGGCAGCCATCTGTCGTGCTCCTCGCCGTAGTGCTACTTCGCCTGCGTCGCCCGATTCGCGAAAAACCAGACATCTGACTACCCTTCGCCGCCCTCGCTACGAAACCCGGTGAGAAAACCGAGCTGGGGTGTGATCCACTCTTGAGGTATGATCTCAAGTTCGAGAACAGGGATCAAGCGCGAGCGGTCGCAGATCGTCTTGCCACCGGCGGCTGCTTTGAGTTGGTATGATCGATTTTTCAGAGTGCTTTGCATGAAGAAAACTATCCCCTCCGAGTCCAACCGCCTGGCCTATCCGCCAATTCCGGTGCTCTTTCTGTTGGTCCTTCTCACTGTAGCGGCCGGCTGCGCGACCGTCGGCGGATCGACGCCGGACAGCGATATCGAGACGTTGCCGGTTGAGTCGAAGGACCGTGTTCATGTCATCTTTATTAACTCGCCGTTGGATGTTCTCCAGATCGGCCGGTTGGCCGGGGTGGCCTCATACTTCAGGTCCAAGGGGTTCCAGAACTCGAGCTTTCACTACCTCTCGAGCGGGCCCAAGCTGGCGGGAGAGGTCCGGGATCTACGTCGCGAGGATGATGGTACGCGGATCGCGCTGGTGGCGTGGAGTGGTGCCTCGCTCTGGGTCTGGGACGCGCTGAAGGAGCTGGATGAGACGGGTGAACGGGTTGACCTCATCGTTTACCTCGACAGCAACTGGATCAAGAAACGGGTGGCGGACGAGGGACATCCTGATAACTTCGATCGGGCGGTGCTCATCTACCGGAGCGACAACCCACCGGTGGAAGGCGTTCCCAACTCGGTGATCAGGCGGGTGGAGACGACCAACCACCTCGCCGTAGCGGCCTATCCGGACACGGTCCAGACGCTGAGCGAAGAGCTGGTCCGGCTAGCGGAATGACCTGCCGATGAGCAGTTTCTGCACACCCCTCCCGCCGAATGCGAACCTCCGCGGGGTGAT
This sequence comes from Thermoanaerobaculales bacterium, assembly GCA_029938595.1. Taxonomy (GTDB): domain Bacteria; phylum Acidobacteriota; class Thermoanaerobaculia; order Thermoanaerobaculales; family Sulfomarinibacteraceae; genus Sulfomarinibacter. The sequence goes on from JAOZUP010000202.1 coordinate 4,004, forward strand.
CCTCATGCCGGTCGTAGCTGGAAGGTGGTGAGAAATGCCGCGTAGAGCCCTGCTGCTGGCCTCGGGTGCCAACCGCGGCGCGTACTACGCCGGCTTTCTGCAGCCGCTACAGGAAGCCGGCATCGATTTCGAGCTCCTGGCCGGGGTGTCGGCCGGTGGCATCGCGGCTGCGTGGTTCGCTGCCGGAGACCCCGAGGCGCTGCTCGATTCGTGGCGTCAGGCCGACGCATGGCGGGTCGCGCCCCACCCGTGGCTGTCGGTAGGACGACGACGCACCGTCGATGGCCTGATCAGGAACATCACACTCAAGACCATGGATGTAGGCGCTGCGCGCACCGCAGACGCCGAGGTGGTGGTGGCCGTATCGCGAGTCATCGGTCCCGGCTTCCCGTTGCCGAAGATGGCGCCGAGCTACCTCTCGAGCCGGGACGCTGCGAGTGACGAGGAGTTCGGGCTGATGCTCCGCGCCACCGGTTTCGTGCCGTGGATCAACGGCTTGCAACGGACGGTGGCGATTGACGGTAATCGCTACCTTGACGGAGGCCTCGTTCACCGCGTGCCCTTCGAGATGATCCCAGAGGGCCGGTACGACGAGCTGTGGATTGCCGCGTGCTCGCCGAACGGTCTGCGCGAGCTGCGGGGCGAGATCGAAAGGACCTCCCGCTCGGATCGCTTGGTGATTGTGACCCCGAGCCGTCCTCTGCCGGTGAATCGCTGGACAATGGAGTGGTCACGAATCAGGCAGGCCATCGAGCTCGGCCGCCGCGACATCGAAGCCGCGATAGAGAAATCTCGATCCGGCAATCGACCCGTCTTCATCGGCGCCAAACGATCTTTTTCAGGTCTAGCCCGCTCTTCTCACCGGGTTTCGTAGCGAGGACGACGAAGCGCAAGTATCCGCTGGGTTTGTCGCGAATCGGGCGACGCAGTCGTAGTAGCGCTACATCGAGGAGCACGATTTGAGACAAGCACGGCGGGACGCGGCGATTCGCCGTCCGTAGTAGACACCCGGTGAAGTGCGGGCTAGGTAGCTCCCAAAACCTTACGTCGTATGGTGCTGCCATCCGCCGATTCAAACTCGACCCCGCTTCAGACGCCCAACGTTTGCCCGCAGATCACGCAGATCACGCAAATAAGGACTCGGACCTTTTGCGATGTTATCTGCATCAATCTGCGTTATCTGCGGGAAAGTTATCGGGCTTTTCGGTTGGACTGATATTTCACCGGCGGTATGATTTACCTCTTGGTCATCGGGTATCCGGTATCCGGTATCCGGCATCGAGCATCGAGCATCGACCGCTGCTACAATTCCGGCATGAAGCTCCAAACACGATCCATCGTTGCAAACAGGGACATCGAAGGTCCGCGCTCCTTCGTCAGCATCAACCCCGCGACCGAGGAGGAGATCGCGACGGTTTCGGCCCTCGATCAGACCGGGGCCGGAGACGCGGTCGAGGCCGCGAAGGGCGCCTTTCCCGAGTGGTCGCGCACCCCGGTGAAGGAGCGGCAGAAGATTCTCGCCCGCTGGCTCGAGATCATGCTTGACGAGGCCGAAGACCTCGCGCGGCTGGTGTCCATGGAGGGCGGCAAACCAGTTGGCGAGGCGCGGTTGGTGGATGTCTTCCCCGGGCTCGAGTCACTTTCGTACTACTCTGAGCGCCTCGACGAGATGTTGGCCTTTCGCCCGGAGAGGCCGAACCAGGTCCTCTTCGCGCACTGGCAGGCGGGGTACCGTTTCGATCCGCTCGGCGTGTTCGCGATTATCACCCCGTGGAACTACCCGGTGACCATTCCCATGGGTGAGATCGTGCCGGCCGTCGGCGCCGGCAACACCGTGGTCTTCAAACCGGCCTCGGCAACGGTGCTCACCGGCCTTGCGCTCGGCGACATGGCGCGGCGCGCAGGGATGCCGCCCGGTGTGCTCAACACCGTCGCCCTGCCGGGATCGGTAACGGACGCGCTTCTCGACAACCCGGACGTCTCCAAGGTGTTTTTCACTGGCTCGGTACCGGTTGGGCGCCACGTTGCGCTTCGCTGCGCGGAGCGCATCATCCCGGCGCAGCTCGAGCTCGGAGGCAAGGATGCCGCGGTGGTAGCGGCCGACGCAGATATCGAGCGCACGGCGCGCGGCCTAGTGTGGGCGGCCTTCGTCAACAGCGGCCAGACCTGCGCGTCCGTCGAACGCGTGTACGCCGAGAAACCCGTATTTGATCGCCTGCTGCAGCGCATTGTCGAGCTCACCGGCGAGATCCGGGTTGGCGACCCGTCGTTGCCCGACACCGACATGGGCTCTTTGACGACCAATGGCCAGCGCGACATCGTTGCCCGTCAGGTTGCGGAGGCCATTGCTGCGGGCGCCCGCGCCCTGACCGGCGGCGAGCCGCCCGAGGGCCCTGGGTTCTTCTACCCGCCGACCGTGCTCGTTGATGTGACCGATGATATGGAGGTAATGCGCGAGGAGACCTTTGGACCGGTGATGCCGGTGATTCCGGTGGACTCGCTGGAGGAGGGGATTCGGCGCGCGAACGACTCGGATTTCGGTCTTACGGCTTCGGGCTGGACGCGCTCGACGGCCACCGCCGATCGGCTTCAGCGCGAGCTCGATGCCGGTTCGGTGACCATCAACGAGCACCTGGTGACGGCCGGTGAGGTCACCGGCTCCTGGGGGGGCGTCCGAGACAGCGGAATCGGCCGCACGCACGGTCGGTTCGGCCTTATGAGCATGGTCAACATCAAATACGTCATTCGCGACATGGGTGGCGACAAGGCAATGCCCTGGCACTACCCCTACGACGAGGACTTCGGGCGGTTCATGAACGCCGCGATGCCGCTGATGTACGGAAAGGGCTTGAGCAAATTCGCGACCCTCCACAAGCTAGCCATGACCCGAAGATTCCGCCAACGCGTACGAAAAACGACGCTAATGGCGAATTTGGATAAGCTGCTCTAATAGCCCTTGTGATTGTCCCTATTTTCTTTTATTTGCGTTGATTTCACGCGCGCGAAAGCGCGCGAGGAAGCAACGTGAAGAAAAGAACCACGGACTACCCCGCAGGAATCCCCTCAACAAGCAACACCCGGTACCGTTCATGCGGATACGGATGGATGCCCGGCATCGCCGCAAACAGCCACCCCTCGTAGTCCACTACACCGTCCTCGGAGATGAGGACCCGCGCCGCGGGGTTATTGGGATCGGCGGAGCGGCTGGTGATGCCGCCCTCGTCCATCACGAAATCGGGGACGAACGCCACGGCCGTGAGG
>JAOZUP010000203.1 GCA_029938595.1 Thermoanaerobaculales bacterium
GGATCCACCCCTACCGTGGCTCCAGTGTTGTTGGTGAATGTGTCTACGATCTCGACCGTGTCGCCCATCTCCACATCGATTTCCATGCCCTCCACCCAGGGCTGGCCGTTGACCGATGTGGTCCACTGAACCTGAGCCACCGAAGGCACTGCCGAAACGGCAATGAGTACGGCCGCGACCAGCACGATTCGAATCGGGATGCCAGGCATTTTCTTCCTCCCAATAAAATAGGTGCCAGCCTAATGGGGGTTGTGCCGCTGTCAGGGTACCTCGCCAACCGTTGCTGACCATTCTGTGCAATCGCCCGACTCGAAATCGTCGCTGAATATGTGTGTCGGGTCCTCGTCCGATGTGGTGATCCATAGAGTGGTGTCAGCCGTGGTGTAGTTTCCGTCGGTGTCCTTGACGACGATCCGGATGCCCACCTCGTGGGGCAGGGTGAAGTTCGAGAACCACGTGTTCCAACCGTCGTAGTCGCCCTTACGGGTTGCGATGGCATCGTGGGTGAACACACCGTCTCCGGCAGAAACGTCGCCGTGGCTGCCGTCGTCGTAGAGGACGGTCCAGCCGGAATCGCCGAAGGGAAAAGCGAGGGGTTTCCTCGGCATGTAGATGTCCGGTGACTCGAGATCTTCCACCAACACCTCGAGCCTGACCCACTGGATGTTGGCGATGCCCTGCGCATCGGAGACGTCGACGGTGATGCCGATCTGGGCCGAGTCGTCGTGCCACAGATAGGGTTCGCTGAACACGATGCTGTTGACATTCGGGGCCTTGCTGAATTCACCACCCTGCGTGTCGACACGGTACAGAGCCTCTTCTCTGGTCACGAAGTAGTAGCGGTTGTCGGCGGTGATGTTGCTGTAGTTTCTCGGCCACGGAATATGGTACGACCACGAATCCCGGGCACCTCCCGTCTGCAGGTCGTACAGCGTGTTGTAATGGTAGCCCCACTCTCCGTTGCCCCCCAAGGCAAACAGGTAGTGGCCGTCTCGCGTGATGAAAGTGGTCAGAGGATTCAGATCGGTCGTGGAGGTCACGAAGCGCTCTGTCCCGGTAGCCACATCTACCACGTGCACCTCCTTGGCATCACCCGACCTGTGCTGGTATTGGTAAACCGCCGAGCTGCCGTCCGCGGTGGTGACGCCACGCCAGCTGCCGCCATCGACCCACAGATGGTCTTCGGCGGTCAGCTTCTGGGCGGGGCCGGCGAGCGTGGTGTGCCACGCGGCGCTCCGGTTGTCGGGATCGCCATTGGCCTCGTAGTAGCTCACCCAGGAGAAGAAGGAGTGGTCGCCCTGCACCGAGCTGCCCATGAACCACAGCGCGTTGAGGTTGTTGCACAGACCGAAGCACGGCAGGGTGAAGATGTCCATGTACTGCACAGCGAGCCCGTTGCGGTCGGTGTAGCCGAGCCCTCTGACGTTCCTGCCGAGGCCGTCGCTGTATCCCCAGTCGTGCTTGCCCGTGTACAGCCGCGAGGCACTGCTGTTGGCCGTGAACCAGTCAGAATACCCAGCCAGCCACCACTGGCTCACCGCCTGGCCGGTGGCCATGGTCGAGGTGTTAAGGTACTGGATATAATCTTTGCCGTCGTCCAACCCCGCTTCGATGAAGACTTCGGAGCCGTCGTCGTTGATGACCATGTTGCCCCAACCCCACCAGGTGCTGACCAGGTTTGCTGGAAAGATAGCCGAAACATCCTGAACGCCAGTGCCATTAGAGTTGACCACGAAGGGTCTACATTGACCTGAGTAATACTCACAGACCGAGAAGAACACCTTCGACCCATCGGCGCTCGCGACCACCCCTTCGAAGTTGCGCCACTCACTGGTTTCGTTCCCCGCCGGCCAACCCATAACCTGGTTTCTCAGGACGATCTGCGAAATCGTCTGTTTGTAGATGATTGGCGCCGCGTATTGGGCATGTGAATTGGTGGCGAAGCCCGCCAGCACAAGGCAGAAGATCATCGCGGTCATCCAGGGTCCCTTGGTCGACGAATTCATGGCCATGCTGGCTCCTCCCGAATCCATGTCGCCGGCGCCCTCCCAGGCTCTTTAAGACATCGTTTTTTGAGAATAGCATTACCAGCCTGAAATATCACAGGCTCCGGTCGCCGTTGGGCGTGATGATGTGACCCGTGGCGTTACCGTCAAACTGGAGGTCGATCGGGTGCCACTGATAACGACCTCACGACCTCGGTCTCCGTTTTCGAACCTGTTGTGAGGTTGTGATCAGTGGCATCCTTGTAAGATGTGCAGGCTAAGGCACAGAGCTCGACCAGGCGCCGGCGTCTCCAGATTCGAAGCCGTCGCTGAAGATCCACATACCGGGCGCCTGACCGCTCGACTCGTAGCTGCCGGCATCACAGAACAGATACGCCCTTGGAGCCAGACGCTGATCTGTGGTCTGACAGTAAGTTGACGAAACCAGGAAAATAGCTGGAGCGCCGGCCATCAGAGCGTGAGTTTGGGTCGGCCCTCCATAGCCGGCCAGGGGCAAGAGAAATGGGCTCGCCGTCAGCACATCGCTGGGGTTGGTGAGCCCGCACTGGGTGGTGACGGAGCCGTCGATGGGCCGCTCGACGTTGAAGCCATTTGACGTGAATGTGCCGTTGCTCTTGATGGTGCAGCCGCCTTCGACGATGCTCCCTTCGAAGGTTATGACGCCGTTCACGTGAATTCCCACAGCGGACCACGCCAGACTCGAGGTCGGATCGCCGACGATGGTGGACTGCTCAACGAGAAGGGTGGCGCCTCCGCTGTCGTCGCGCAGGTAGATGGCCGAACCCAGGGAATTGCTACCCTCCACCACGTTGCCGCTGACGGTGGAGTTGCGCAGGATCACGTCGCTAACCGACAAACGGACCCCACCACCATATCCGTTGGCCCCGGTTATTGCACCGGCGCGGTTTCGCGCCACGGTCGAGCGCTCGATGCGGGCGCGCGTGTCGCTGAGAAAGATGCCCCCTCCATGACCGCTGCCGGTGACAGGGTCCTCCGAAACATTGCGTTGAATCGTACAATCGACGAAGAGAACCGTGGTGCTGCTCGAGCTGATACTAACACCACCACCTCTTGCTCCCGCTGTGTTGTCCTCAACGACCACGTGGTCGAAGATTGCAGAGGAGTCCCCGATCTCCGCATTCAGGCCTCCGCCATCGCCCCCGGCGCTGCATCCGGAGATGGTGACGTTGGTGAGGGCGAGGGAGCCCGGAACCGTCGGATTCGCAAACATCAAGCAGCCACCGAGGCCAACAGCAGAGCCACCCACCAGGGCCACATCCTCGAGCGTCAGGGATCCACTCCGGTTCGCAAAGATCAAGCCTCCGCTCCCCTCCCCTATTGACGGGTTGACAAGGTTGCCTCCTCTGAGCGTCATCGGACCACGAATCGTCAGTGAACCGATGCCGGAGAATGTTTCGATAATCCGATCCGAAACGGTTTGCTCGATCACCGGGTTCGCATCCGCTGCGGCCTTGATCTCGAGAGCCTCTCGAATGTCCAGATCGCCGGTCATAACGTAATCCTCGTCGTCACCCGGAATGGTCAGCAGGTAGGTGCCATCCGGCAGCACGATGGTGGTCATCTGCCCATCGCCGTTTGCCTTGCGGATCGCCCCTCGCAGCGAGCAGTCGTTCGCCGCGCCGGAGCAGCCGTCTGCCAGGGCGTCGTCATCGAACCGGTCCACGGTGTAGGTCGCTGCGGCGATCGCTGTTGCGGGGACTCCGCCGGCAACCAGCACAGTCATCGCCAGCACCGCCAAGAGCCGTCGTGATGACTTGCTGAGGATTTGCTCGTTCTGCATGATGATCTCCTCCCCTATCCCTCTTCAGGGCCGGTGCACGTAGATCCACTCAAGAGTTGTTTCCGCACTCGAGACTTCCCTGACCCTGAAAATGATGTAGTAATCGTCCTCACCGTCTTCCGCCAAAGACACATAGGTGTGGTCAAGGAAGGCCTCGACGCCAAACATGAAGTAGCCCGAGGTCGGGACCGTGATGCCCTCCAAGCTCCCTGTCGTTACCCCAAGATCCACCAGGCCGCGCATTCCAAGGTTGTTGGCCCAAAAACTACCCGGTCCGCTATTTGAGGAAAAGTAGAAGTCACCGTGAGTTATGCTACCGGATGTTTCCTCCGAGAAATCATACCCCTCCCCGTTCAGCAGTGTTACGAGGTCGGGCAAACCGATGGCAGACGACCACGCCGTGGTATCGCCGGACTCGAAACCGTCGGCAAAGATCGCCGCGGTACCGAAGTACACGTCGTAAAGGGCCCCGCGCCAGTCCGTCCAGGCAATCGCGGCCTCTCCTCCTGAAGGCAGGCCCGGCATGACGGTAATCGTTGGCCGGGGATAGAAGGAAATTCCCGACGCGAATTCCCCCTCGTTGATCGGCAGAGCTGGAGACCAGCCGGTTGGGTCCGCCGTACTCGCCTGTGTGTACCAAATAGTGTCGGACCCACCTGCGGTCGCCTCGTGCTTGTACGCGGCGTGGAAATGGCCGTTGGAGTTGCTGACCGTGAGGTCGACACTCGATTCATGGTCAAGCGTCCATGGGAGGGGCCCGGCCAGGCCCCATGTTGTCCCCCCATCGATCGACGAGACGAAGCGGACATCCATATCGGAACCGTAATCCGTTGTGTAGGCGACGACCACCGAGTCAACTCCATGGGCCGCTGCAACCGCCGGGTGAAAGACGTTATTCGTCGTGGTCGTGAGCTGGACTGGTGCCGCGAAGCTCGAGCCGCCACTCGAGCTCTTAGTCACCCAAATCTGATTCGAAGTGGAAGTCCCATTCCATCCCGGTTTGACGAACGTAATGAACAGCCCGGATGAACCGTAGGCGATCTCCGGCCGTGCCGGCCACGCTGTCAAATTTGACGTGCCCGTCACGTTCAGCGGGGTCGACCAAGTGGCCCCACGATCGATGGTTCTGGAGGAGTGGACCGGATAGCCGTCGATTGAAAACTTGGCATATGTCACGTGCACGTAGTACAGATCCCCCCAATCCACAAAATCGGTGATGATCTGAGGGTGGACCTGATCGCTGGTACTGTTCATGATGAAGGGGCCGTCGATGGTGCTCCAAGTCACTCCAGCACCGTCCTCATCCACTCGAATAACTCTCACCTGTCTGTTAACGCCGGTAGCGTCTACCTCCTCATAGGCGATATACACCCATTTCTCCCCGTTGGTGTGTTCGCCATAGGCTACGGACGGATTGCGTGAGTCGTCACCCGAACGATATCTGTAGAGCGACACCCATGTATCCCCGCCATCCGTCGACCGATATAACCGAATCCAGTTGTCAGCCACCTCCTCCACGACCGTGTACAGATCGCCATTGGGCGCGCTGGTCATGGATGGCTTTACTTCATCAATCGCAGGATCGGTGACCAGGATATCGCCGACCGGCCAGCTCTTGACCATGGGTGTTGACGGCTCTCCGGGCATAGACCGGTCTTCACCGGCCAGACAGGGTTCAATCGAACAAAAGAACGCAGCGCAAAACAACCATGCGAAACAGAACCGGCTCTTCATCAGGCTCCTCCTTGTCGTTGGCGGAAACGAAAAAATTTATTTCTTTTCAGGGCCTGTACGCATAGATCCACTCAAGCGTCGTTTCCGTACTCGAGACAGCCGTGACCCTGAAAATGATGTAGTAATCGTCCTCACCCTCCTCCGCCAAAGACACATAGGTGTGGTCAAGAATGGCCTCGACGCCAGACCTGTAATAGCCCGAGGCCGGGACCGTGATGTCCTCCAGGCTCCCTGTCGTTACCCCAAGATCCACCAGGCCGCGCATTCCGGCGTTGTTGGCCCAGAATTTGCTCACTCCGCTCTGGTAGAGAAAGTAGAAGTCACCGTGACTCAGACTTCCGGATGTCTGCTCCGAGAAATCGTACCCATCCTCGCTAAGCAGTGTTACGAGGTCGGGCAGACCGATGGCAGACGACCACGCCGTGGTATCGCCGGACTCGAAGCCGTCGCTGAACACATCTGGAACAAATGTATCCAGAACAATACTGTCGGAAGCTTGGACAGAGATCATACCGACGTTGTTTCTGAATTGGGCCCAGACGGATTTTGTGCCGTCTCCGGAAGGCAGCACCCATGATTTTGATGTGCCGTAAGGCTCCCAGGCAGACCAGGGATCTCCAGTATTGCCGAACCGCATCTCTACCACACCGGTTTGACTGTCGGTGGCGGAGATAGTCAGGGTTACGCTCGTGCTTGCGGTGTGGCTGGCGCCGCCATTGATGACAAGGGAACCTGTCGGTGCTGTCGAATCCACATAAAGGTTGAACGAAGTCGTCGCAGTTAAACCGTTGCTCCAGACGATCAGCCCTGCGTCGTCGCTCGTGGATGGCGCATAGGTCATGGACTCGTCTCCACCAGCGCCCGCAACATCGGATAGAACCAAATTGTCCGAGCGGCCCTGGTAATACGTTGACGAAGATCCAACGGTCGAACCGTGGAGTGCCATCCCAAAATCGGCATCACCGGAAACTGTTTTTAGCGCAAAATACTTGGTTGTCCCTGCGGTAAGGGCGATGTCAAAGGCCTTGAGGACAAAAGCCGAGGTGACGGTTGCAAAGTATGTTCCATCTGATGCGGCCGTAGCAGGATTCCACCACTGGATCGGATAGGTGCCACTACCTGACACGTTCCTGACTTCTATGTTGTAAGTGCCATATGGTGCGTGGTTTCGATCGATTACGACGTAATCGACGATTGCTGATGGAATCGTTGAATCCTCCAGCCAACCATAGTCATCCGGGTCACCGAAGGCGGAGCCGTCGTACATATAAATGTTGTAGTTGGCGGCGCTCGGAGAACGGATGCCCACGACGTTCCAGTACCCGTAATTCGGGGAAAACTGAAAGTAATCATGAGCGATCGGAGGTGTGCCCATTGATTGGATGGGCGTGCCCAGGACGCGATGCCCCGGCCACCAGGCAACACCGAGATAGGTATTATCCGTTCCGGACCAGCTCCAAACATAGGCTTCGATGGTGTAGGTGCCGGTCGTCGGGACCGTATATTCCACTATCTCAGAGCTGTTGGACGCACTGGTTGAATTCGCAACAATAGTTCCGCTGGAGTTTTTCAGTCTTAGATCAATATCCGCTTCCAGTGGATCGGACGAATAATCGGAGGTCGGGTTGGAGTCCCAGGCAACGGCCGCCCGAATGGTCTGGCCGGAATAAGCGTACACCTCGTATTGCAGGGGCAAATCACCCTCTACGATGCTTCTTCCC
>JAOZUP010000204.1 GCA_029938595.1 Thermoanaerobaculales bacterium
CGACGACGAGGTTCATTTCTCCTCTAATTTGGGCTTGACTCTTTATAGAGGCACCAGGGTATTGATGTTACGCCTCATCCCCCATCCTCATTCGACCTAAAGGGTTGAATCGATGTGGGGCGCCATTGGGGGTTTTCTCTTGCGAACAGTATGTGTTGTAAAGGCGCCATAAAGGTGCCATAAGGGTGCGTGGCACGTTTAAGTGGCACCCATGCAGGTGCCTGGCTCGATGACGATTACGATTCCACCGCATTACTGCCCGCCTATATGCCCACACGTCCGTTTGACTTATCGCAAAATGAGGTCCACTTTAGAAAAGGTGAATTCAAACAAGACAAGAAAGCTGCGAGAAGTGACACCTCAGGGTGGTGCGCCCAGTCGGTGTAGTGGAGCGCATCGTCACCGCGCCAGGCACCGCTTTCTGAAACCCGGTTGCCCTCGCGAATGGAGATCCCAATGTTCAGCAGATCGCTCAGTCAGATCACGACAGATAAATCGACCATGGGAAATGGATTGAATGCCGAAAGAACTTCTCGACGCGTGAGTCGCCTCGCGCGGGCTGTGGTTTTGGTGCTGGCGACGCCGATGATTGCCTCCGCAACAACGCCGGCGAGCATGGAGAGCAGCAAATTCTTCCCCGGCGACGTCACGAGCTCCTTTGGTAGCTCGGTTGCCGTCTACGGCGACACCGCGGTCGTTGGCGACCCTCTTAACAGCGTGGATGGAAGCATGTCGGGCGCCGCCTGGGTCTTCGTCCGCAGCGGGACCACGTGGGTGGAGGAGACGCGCCTCATCCCGACCGGGGCGTCCGCCAACGACCGCTTCGGAACTTCGGTGGACATTTATGACAACTACATCGTGGTCGGCTCGCCGAACGACATCGGGGCGGGCGGCACAACCGGCGGTTCCGCATATGTCTTCAGACGTGAGGGTGCCACCTGGATCGAGGAAATCAAGCTCATCGGCTCGGCCACCGTCGTCGGCGACCCGTGGGACGGGCCGGGTTCCGGCGACAATTTCGGGCATTCGGTCGCAATCAACGGTGACGTTCCGGCCGACGCAACGAGCAGCGACATCTGGTACAACATCATCGTCGGCGCACCCGAGGACACCCACTCGCAGACCATCGACGCGGGATCGGTCCACGCCTACCAGCTCAATGCCGACGGCTCCGCGTGGATCCCCATGGGAAAGATCTACTCAAACAGTCCGGCCGGCAACGACCGTTTCGGCCAGTCGGTAGATCTCGACGGCGATCACATGATCGTCGGAGCCTATCTCGATGGCGACGATCTAGCCGGTGGCATCACAAATCCGGGCGCGGCCTACGTGTGGGTTCGGCGAGGCATTCTGGGGATGTGGAATCTGGAGACCCGGCTCACAGCCGGTGATCCCGAGGCCCACGATCACTTTGGCGAGTCGGTGGCCGTCAACGCGTACGGCGGTCTGGCGACGTTCGTGGTCGGCGCCCCTGGTGACGACGACCTAGGGGCAAGCTCGGGATCTGCCTACATCTTCCGCGGTAGCGCGATGACCTTTCCCCAATTGCCGAAACTGCTGGCGAGCGATGGTTCCACAAGCGGCGGGTTCGGCTCGTCGGTAGCCGTCAACAACGACCTGATGCTCATCGGCGCAACCGGTGCCGGAGCTTTGGGCGAGGGATCCGTGTACGTTATCAGCCGCGATGGTTACTCGTGGGTGGAGTCACAACGTCTCACTGCCAGCTCCAGCACCACGCTGGACGATCTCGGAATCTCGGCCGCGTTGACCGGAGACGTGGCACTCGCCGGATCGCCTGCGGCGGTGGGTTCGACCTCCTATGGAGGCGCCGTTTACGTGTTCGACGATCTCATCGATGATCATCTCTTCAGTGACGATTTCGAATCCGGAAACACCGGCGCCTGGTCGGCCGCAACGCCGTGACGCAGACCTGAAACGGTGCCACTGATCACGACCTCACATAAAGGTGCCATAAAGGTGCCTGGCACGTTTACGAGGTGAACTGGTTGTCACCTACCAAGCTCCCATTCAGCAACCTCGACCTCACCCCGTGGGCGGGACGCCAGGTGCGGGTGACCTTTCGCTCCGACAACAACGAGACCTACCCGACAGAATTCTGGATCGACAATCTGAGTCTCGAGGTCTGTCTCGGTGTGCACATCTTCGCCAATGGCTTCGAATCGGGTGACCTGGTTGCCTGGTGATGGGTGGCACCCTCGAGATACCCCAAAGGGTGGAATCGATGTGGGGCGCGATTGGGGGTTTTCTCTTGCGAACAGTATGTGTTGTCTTTTCTTTTTACAGAACCTACCTTATTGAGAGACACCAGTCGGGAGGAGGCTAGGTCAATTCAAGATGCCAGTCACCTGGGTAGTTTGTCCTCTTTGTTCCTGACAGGACTCCTCTGTCACGATGATCAATGTACACACTCCTTCATCTCAAGATCGGGCGCGTCTCTCAGTCTGCCAAGGGGAGATGTCAATCGTTTTGTTCTAGACGAAGATTTTCGAGGATGATGTGATGAGCAAGATTGAGCTGAGACTGTATTCCTGTTGGGATGGAGAACAATGCAGAGACTCTGATCACTACCGACAAGTCTGTTGGTAGGACCGCGAAAGGGGGGACGAAATGAATAGGTCTGTCGTGCGAATACCTGCTGTCATCGGTTTGGTTCTGGCGTTCGTTGCTGCTACTCCAGAACTGGTTGCGCAGAATCTTCTCGGCTGTCAGGAGTTCGCATTCTCCACCGAAGAGGACTTCGTCACCCAAGGCCCGGTGCCTCCGGACGGCAATCCAATCATCTCCGACGGCGACCTTCTCGGACTGAGCTTCACGCCAAAGACCCACACCGTCCTCTGCGCACGAAACAGCTTTCTCCTGGAACCTTTTGACGTCACCGTCGATCTCGGCCTCGATGCGGTCGACATCATCAGCATCGAGCCAACATATATCGCCTTTTCCACCGAGCTCAACAGCCCCCGCCAAGGGCAGTTTTCCGCCGGTGACCTGCTGATCACCAGCGGAGTCGTGATTCCCCACAACCGACTCACCTACCAGTTTTTTGCTCCCTCCTACGGTTCCGACCTGGGTCTCGACGCGGTGCACTTCGTCGGCACCGTGCCGGACATCATCGCGTTTATTATCAACATCACGATCAACATGCCGCAGCCTGAAGCTTTTTCCAGCATGCTCGAGGAGCATCAGATCGACATCTGGTTCTCAACCGAGCAGAACGCCCGACCGGTCTATGCGCCCCTGTTCCTCGATGGCGACCTGCTCTCAGCCCGCTTTGGCACAATTGTAGCGACCAACAGCACACTTCTTCCTGCTGAAATCCCCGCCGGCATCCCGACACGTGGCGCAGACTATGGCCTGGACGCAGCGAGCTCCAGCCGCGACGGCAAGGAGACAGCCATCCTATTTTCGACTGAAATCGTTCACCTTACCGGCTTCACCGACGGCGATGTGCTGCTCTCTGGCACCCCAGGCATTCAGTTCACGAATGAAGAGTTGATTCTGACCCTGGAGGTTCGAGCAGATTTTGTGGGCCTGGATGCTCTCTATGGCTCTGCACCCGAGCCGGGTCGTTGAGATCGAGAGAAGAAGCAAAAGGAGCGTGGCATGTCAAAGCTTGATCACTCTTTTGTCGTCGTCGGGTTGTCCGCCTGTTACTTGTGCTTTTTTGCGAACGCGTCTTCTGCCCAGGTCGGAAAGGAAGCGCTGTCTCGTTGTATGAACTTTGCATACTCCACTGAGGAGGATTTCATTACTCGAGGACCGGAGCCGCCTGACGGGAATCCTGTAATTTCTGCGGGCGACCTTCTGACAAGCCACCCCACTGCCGTGTGCGCGCGAAACGAGGATCTCCTGCTCATCTTCGACATTGTCGACAAGGACGACCTTGGGCTTGACGCGGTAGACGTGATCGACATCGACGGCTATATCGTAGCGTTCTCCACCGAGATCGACAGCCCTAACAACGGTCCTGCCGCGACGCAATTTACGGCCGGCGACCTCCTCATCACGAACGGGGTCGTCATTTCCAACGCTGAGCTCACGTCCAAATTTTCGATTCCATTTGACATTGGCCTCGATGCCGTGCATTTCATTGGAAAAGAAGAGAATATCCTGGCCGCGCTTGAGTTTTTTAGTGTTCAGGGGGTTCCTCGCGGCCGGGCCTTCTCAGAGGCTTTGACCAGCTTCGGTATCGACATTTGGTTTTCCATGGAAGGCACGTTCACTCCAGATGGTTTCTCCTTACCAATCCTCGACGGTGACCTGTTATCAGCTCGTGAAGGTACCATTGTGGCGAAGCAGACCGATCTCTTCCCAGCTTCCGTTCCCGCAGGAATTCCGGACCGGGGGGTCGACTTCGGGATCGACGCGGCCACCGCAGATCGCAGGGGCGAGGCTACAACCATCGAGTTCTCACCAGAGATCCTCTTCAACAAAGAACCCCTTTTTGTCGACGGCGATGCCATCCGTTATGCGGGCAGTGCCCACATGCCCAATCATTTCTTGATCAGAGGTTTTGAACCAGTCACGACTGAGCTCGGGCTCGATGCACTCTCCGGAACGTTGGACGTTATATTCGCTGACGGCTTTGAAACCGGCAACGTCCTGCGGTGGTCCGATTCCGTACCATGATGGGTGAATAGAGGTGTCAGGCGCGAAAATGTCCCGTCTACATGGGTGGCAACCCTGGCGAAGGGTGGCACCCTAGAGCAATCGAATCGCTTGCCAAACACCGATGGGTGGATCATGATCTCAAACAACAATAGGCAACTGAATGGATTGAAAGTCTGGAGGCCCTCATGGGTGGATTCGGATTCCGATTCGCGGCGGTCACCTCGATAGCGGCTGGGATCGGCCTTTTTCCGTGCGGCCCGGGAACGGCGGTTGCACAAAGCCCCCGGCAGGTTTTTGTGACTTCGGTCGAAGGAACCGGAGACCTCGCCACGTGGCCGGGCTCTGGAGGCATCGATGGGCTCGCTGGAG
This sequence comes from Thermoanaerobaculales bacterium, assembly GCA_029938595.1. Taxonomy (GTDB): domain Bacteria; phylum Acidobacteriota; class Thermoanaerobaculia; order Thermoanaerobaculales; family Sulfomarinibacteraceae; genus Sulfomarinibacter. The sequence continues at coordinate 4,999 of JAOZUP010000204.1, forward strand.
CGGATGCCGTGTGTCGATCCCGCGCCCAGGCGGGCGGACTCGGAAACCCGTCGGGCTTCGTGGCGTGGCTGTCCGACTCGTCCAACGACGCGTACTGCCGCGCACATGGTCTGCCCGGACTCAAGTCGGCCAACTGCGGACAGCCCACCCTTCCGGTGGCGGCCGGCCCATGGGTGCGGATCGACGGGTTCGCGTTTGCAGGCAGGATCGATGAGATGCTGGAGCCATGGCAAAGGGTTCTGACTCCGGTGTGGTTCAACGAGTTCGGGGCCCGGGCCGAGGATTCCTATTTCACGGCCACCGGGCAGGACGGGGAGCTGTCGAGTCAGGATCCGACCACGTGCTCCGACTGGACCTCCTCCCCCAATGAGACCGTTGTTGTGGGGGATCCCGGCCGAACCTCACAAAGCTGGACTTTTTTGGGGACCGGCACCTGTTCGCAGCAACGACCATTGCTGTGCGTCGAGGTCGGTGTCGCTTCACCTCTCCCGCCATACCGCAGCGGGGGCGCACTGGCCTTCGTCACGAGCGCTGACGGTTCCGGCAACCTCGGCTCGTGGCCAGAAGCTGGGGGGGCCATTGGGATCGCTGCCGGGGATGCCATTTGTCGCACCATGGCGGCGGACGCCGGCCTCGCTGCGCCAACGTCGTTCAAGGCGTGGCTGTCTGACAGCACGACCGACGCCGTGGATCGTTTCTCGTACGGCGGGCCGTGGATCAGGCTCGACGGGGTCAGGGTCGCCGACACCAAGGCGGATCTCACCGACGGCACGTTGTGGACATCGATCAGTATCGCCGAGGACGGGGCCTACTGGCACAACCACCGGGGCTGGACGGGAACCTCCAGTACCGGAGGGAACACCGGACACAACTGCCTCAACTGGACCAGCGCAAGCGACGTCGATCTTGGAACCGAGGCCTATATCAATGCCGCCGACGAGCGCTGGACCGACAACTCCCAGAGGGGCTGCGATAAATGGTGGTACCACCTGTACTGTCTCTCCGAGGTGCCGACGGTTGTGTTCGTTGACGACTTTGAATCGGGTGGAACCACGGCCTGGTCGGATGTCGTTCACTAAAGGTGCACGTTTACGGCACGTTTAAGATTGAAGTGGAAGCTACCCGCCAGTTGCGAGCACGGGCATTGTGAAACGGGTGTCGTCAAGGGGCGGGTTGAGCTCGATCTTCTCCACCACTACCTCGAGGACATGGGGCTTCCCGTTCGCACCGCTCGTGATCGCGTGGGGGAAGAGCACACCACCAACGGCCCTGTAGTCTCCGAACGTCGTCTCCACTTTGATCGTCCGGTCTCGAACCTCCCGCATCGATTCCGTTCGGATGAGGAGAAGGGATTCTGCATCCAGGTAGTCGTAGCGTTCTGTACCGTTCTCGAGCGTCACCTTGAGCTTGAAGGCGTCCTGGCCGGCGACCGTCTCCTTGCCCAGAAGCTCGACCGTGTGGCCCTTTGCTTGCCAATCGACAAGCGGGCCGCCGATCGCGGCTTGCTCGATGGCCAATCGCGCACTCTCTGCTGACATGGGCTCGGGTTCGAAGACACCGGAGGAGGGCGCGACATACCAACATTTCGCGCCGTCACACGCATAAACGTCCGTGACTCCCTGGAACGCGAACTCGGTGCGGATCCGGCCGGGCCGTTTCATCTCTCGTGTCACCCGCGCCTCACGGCCCGGACCGGCGCTCGCTCTGCCGCTCATCCTGAGGGTCTGGATCCCCTCGAACCGCTCCAGACCGCCTCGAGCTTCCAGGTAACCGGCAATCAAGGTGTCGGCGGTTTGGGTCTTGGCACATCCCGGAGCCAGGGCGGTCACCGCAAGGCAGATCAACAGACCGACGATTTTCTTCAAGTGATTCATCGTCCGACCGAAACCCTTCCAGGAAGCGTCGTCGGCTGGGTCGGCCAAGCGGTCGGGCCCGGTCCCCATGTGCCCCACCATAGGGGAATCCCTTGCGCCGCCTCTTGAGCTTCCGCTTCCGCCTCCCTGGCCCGGGCATCGGCATCGCGTGCCTTCGCTTCTGCGCTGCGGGCCTGGGCTTCCTGGTGCGCCGTATCGGTTACGGCGCGAGCTTCGCGCAGAATGGCCTCCTGCTCGGCCGGAGTCATCCACACCCCCCCGTACTTCACATATCCGCGCGCCCTGTAGGCTTCCTCCTCCGACATCCAGCGCCCGTCATGCTCCACCCGTCCGAGGCCGGCGTTGGCCTCCGGGTGGTCGGGGCTTATAGATAGCACCT
>JAOZUP010000205.1:0-4028 GCA_029938595.1 Thermoanaerobaculales bacterium
AGCACCGGCATACGGTTGACGATCCAGCGGAAGACCCAGATCTCGGTGAAGATCACCATCAGGGTGATCACGATCTCCGCTACTGACGGATAGTAGGGGTTGGCTGACGTCCAGTTGAAGGCGATGATCGAGACGTTCAACCGGTTGAGAATGATGCCGATGAGGGTGGCGATTGATGCGATCTTGACCAGGGTTACGTTCTGGGTCGTCACCGCGCGGGCGAAGAGCATGCACGGGATGAGGACGAACCCGATGACCTCGACCATGTACCACCAGAACCAGGGATCGCCGATATAGCTCCAGTGCTTGCCGTGGACGAAGATCAGGACCTTGAAGAAGAAGTACAGGAACATGGCCACCGTGGCGCCCTTGCCGAGACCGAGGACGATTTCGTCGAAGGACCCGTGGCGCTTGGGGTCAATCTGGTTGGCAAAGACCTTATGGCTGATCGTGCCCTCGAAGATGATCATCGAGAGGCCGGCGAAGACCGAGGACACCAGAAAGAGGATCGGCAGGAACTCGGTGTACCACAGGGGGTGGATCTTCGACTTGGCGAGCAGGAAGAGGGCGCCGAGACCGGACTGGTGGAGGGTCGACAGGGTGACGCCGAAGATCACCGTGCCGAGGGTGAGGCCGGCGAGGATTTTGCGGAGCCTGCGCAGGCCCAGCCACTCGGCGACCACCGGCGAGAACTCGATGAACTCGGCGAACATGTAGAGCATAAAGTGCCACGCGACCAGGAAGAGAATCGAGTTGTATCCGAAGGAGTTGCCGATGATCGGGTTGATGATGTTCCACGGCCGGCCGAGATCGAGCATGAGGGCGCCCGCATAGAACATGTAGGCGAGGAGACCGTTGAGGACGGTCGCCCTGACGATCGGATGGTACTTCTCGGCCTTCATGATGTAGACCATGAAGGTGATGACGTAGGCTCCCCCCGCAAAGGCCACCCCGGTGACGACGTCGAACCCGATCCAGAACCCCCACGGGGTTTCCTGCGAAAGGTTGGTGACGGCTCCGAGGCCCTTTGCAAAGCGGATCACCACCAGCACCGCCCCGGCCAACATGATCGGCAGCGAGATGATGTTAAAGGGTGTGAACAGCTTTCCCTTGGGTCGCATCTCCGAACGCAGAAAACGGAGGAATGCGCCCATTTCGCTCATGATTTCAGCCCGTGTCGTCATCGGTGCCCCTCCTCGCCGTTCTCACCGGTTCTGCGGGAGAGGTGCTCCAACGCCACCATGAAGGTCGGCGCAAGGAGGAAGACCACCGGTACGCTGTAGAGGAACCCCTTGGTGAACTCGGGGTAGGGCGTGGTTCCGAGATCGGTGCGGAAGCCGAGCTGATCGAACGGAACGGGCGACAGGTAGAGCCATCCGGTCCCGCCGACTTCGTGTTGGCCGTAGATGTGGTGGACGTACCGCTCCGGGTGGTTGTAGATGCGGACCCGGGCGATCTCCATCAGCTGGTTCTTCTTGCCGAACATCAGTGCGTCGACCGGGCAGGCCGCGACGCAGGCCGGAACCTCTCCCTCCTGCAATCTGTCCCAGCACTGAATACACTTTTGGATCTTTGGATTGATGCTGTCGTACTCGAACTTCGGGATCTCGAACGGGCACGAGACCATGCAGTAGCGGCATCCCATGCACTTGTCCTCGCGCCAGATGACCGGACCCTCGTGGGTCTTGAACATGGCGTTGGTCAAGCAGGCTGCGGCGCAGGCCGGCTGCCAGCAGTGCATGCACTGCTTCTTTGCGTAGACGGTGCCCTTGTCGGTCTCGTAACGGTTGACCACCGTCCACTGATCGGTGCTTGTGTTGCGCTCTGCTTCGAGGGCGCCGTCGTTGATGACGTCGGGCACCGGCAGACCGTGGGCTTCCGCACAGGCAACCTCGCAGGCCCTGCAGCCAATGCAGCGGGTGGTGTCGGTGAGACAGCCGACAAATTCGTCGTGCGAGATCTCCTGAGCTTCCAGGGAACCCGCCACCAGGGTGGTCGAGCCGGCGGCGCCGGCGGTTTTGAGGAAGGATCTTCTATCCATGTTCATTCCTTTCCGGACTTTATTTCTTACCACTCGGCCTTTGGGCCGGAGTGACAGAAGACGCAGGTCTCGCTCGCGCTCTGGCCTGTGCCGCCTTCGTGGCACTGCCAGCAGTTCTTGTGGATGACGACCTTGACGCTCAGGGTCTCGTCGGCGCAGTCGGTTGGACAGTGGTGGCAGGAGGCGCACGATTGGGCCACCTGAGGGGTTTCAATCTCATGGTGGCAGGTTCCGCACTTGATCCAGAAATCGTCGAAGTACTCGGGGTGGGGAAAGTCGAGGTTGGCGGCCTCGTGCTCGTGGTGGCAGGTCTGGCACTCGATCTCGAGCATGTCGAAGTGTGCCTCGTGCGGGAAGATGACCTCGCCGATCGTGGACTCGAAGAAGAGGATCTCTTGGGGCCCGGGGTCCTCGCCGCTCGAGGCCACTCCAGCCACGAGGCACGCGGTGAAAATGACCGCGGAGGCCAAGATCTTGTGCTCGATTCGGATATGTTTCACGACACCTCCCTTGACGCGTGGTACCGCGCCATCTCTGCGAAGTTCATTAATTGCGTAATTCCGCAATTGTCGAAAAAAAAGGGGGAACGGCGCTCAGTCATCGACCGTGACTCCAGCGGGGTCGATCATGTTGGCGATCTCGCCGCGCTTCCGCATCCCGTCCAGGAGCACGGTGCGAATGAGGATGCAGGCCTCCATCAGGCGGGGGTCGGTCGCCTGATAGAAGACGGAATGTCCCTCCTTGCGCGACTCCACCATGTGGTGGTTCTTGAGGATCTTGAGGTGTTGGCTGACCGCCGGCAGGGCGATATCGCAGGTGCTCGCGAGCTCGCCGACGCTCATCTCTCCGTGGGCGAGAATCGCCATGATCATCAGCCGCGTTGGGTTCGCCAGGATCTTGCAGAAGTCGGCGTGAAGATAGAAGATTTCAGGGTTGCGAACTTTCATCATTGCGAAAGTATATTCTTTCGCATTCTTTGTCAACCCCATCTGCCGAAGATCTCGACGGTGTGCGTCGTGTTTTTCAACGATTGGTAAATCATTCAAACTAAATAGCTTAGCTATCTAAAGGAAACGAGGTGGAGTATTTGGTGGTGAGAATTTCGACACCCGAATCATCCTCCCGTCGAATCAAAGAGTGGAAGTGATTGAAAATACATAGGTTATGAAAATCTAAGAAATGGCACAGGTCATGCAATCAACGGAGACGGAGGTTGTCATGACTACTTTCACTCTTATCTCGACTCTGTTGGCGCCGGTCGTCCTCGTCACCCTGTATTGGTGGTATGGACGGCGGCGAAATCCAGTAATCGCCTCATCGCCCGCGCGCGCCTTCACGCCCGTTGGCGTCCCGCTCGGCGTCTTTCTTCACCCGGGCCACAGCTGGGCAGGTCTCAACATCTCGGGTGAGATGCGGCTCGGCGTGGACGAGCTGCTGACGCAGGCGCTGGGTGGCGTGGATCGGGTTGATCTGCCCGAGGTGGGCACGCGCGTCGAGCGCGGCAAACCGATCACCACCCTTTGGAGGAAAGGTCGCGCGCTGCCGGTGATCTCACCCGTGAGCGGCACCGTGGTGGACGTCAACCGGAGCCTCAAACGCAGCTCGATGGCGGTCGGGAACGACCCCTACGGCGCCGGCTGGCTGGCGGCGGTCTTGCCGTCGGATCAGCGGCAGGCGGTGAGCGATCTGCGGGTGGGCGCGGACGCGGTGCGGTGGTTGAAGCGAGAGACGCAGCGCTTTGTCGACTTTGTCGCCGGTCGGGCGACGCCGGGTTTGGTCGGGGTGGTGTTGGCAGACGGCGCCCATCCCGTAGTCGGCGCGGCGGCAAGCCTCGACGACAGCGGCTGGCAGCAGTTCGAACGTGAGTTCGTGGATCCCATCGAGAGCTAGGCTGCATGTCTTACCGGGTTTCGTCGCGAGGGCGGCGATTCACCGCAATAAGCGGTGCAACGCCCCCCGCAGCAGGGACCGGGGGGGATATATTGGC
>JAOZUP010000205.1:4038-7246 GCA_029938595.1 Thermoanaerobaculales bacterium
ATTTCTGGTCGGCCCCGCGGTGGAGGACGTGGGGGGCCTGTTTCTTCTTCGGCGAGATGGCGGTAGGCTACCTACAGGGAGTCGGCACGGGACCGGCCCTCGTGGTCGGCTGTTCCGGGTAGAAAATCGATCTCGGATCATGACCCCTTGGGGGTGACCGGTGCGGAAAACGGTAGCGGGCAAGCTTACCCTTCTCATAGCGGCCACTCTGGTCGTCTTTTTCGGCATCACGACCTGGCTCAATCTGACCATCCAGGAACGGGCAGGGATGCGCATCCTTCGTCTCAATGGTGCTCGGCTCGGCGATATGGTGGTTGCTGCCACGCGCGAGGCCATGCTCCACAACGACCGCGAACAGATCCAGAAGACCATCACCGCCATGGCCGGGCAACGTGAGGTCGAGCGTATACGGGTCGTGGTCAAGGGTGGACAGATCATCTACTCGACCGAGCCCGAAGAGGTCGGTCGGATCCTCAACACCCGTGAGGAGCAGTGCATCGGCTGCCACCAGCGGGCCAGGCCGTCGGAGACATTGCCGGAGGAGGATCGGGCGCGCATCGTTGACCGGCCGGGCGGGCGGGTGCTGGGGATCACCCAGGTGATCCATAACGAGCCCGATTGCGCGACCGCTGCCTGCCACGCCCACTCTCCTGAAGAGAGTCTTCTCGGCGTGCTCGACATCAACCTTCGCCTCGAGCCCTACGACGAGGCGCGGAGGCGGAGCGCGGTTGATCTTCTCCTGGCGAGCCTCGTTGGAATACTTGCGGTCCTTGGCATTACGGTGGCTGGGGTGCAGCGGATGGTCCACCGTCCGGCGCAAGAGCTGATCAGGGAGACCGACAAGCTGGGCCACGGCGATCTCTCGGCGCGGGTGCCCGAGACGAGAAATGACGAGTTGGGGACGTTGGCGGAGACCTTCAACCGTATGGCGCACGACCTCGAGGCGGCCCACTCGGAGCTTCTGGGCTGGGCCCAGACCCTCGAGCACCGGGTGGAGGAGAAGACCGGCGAGCTCGAGAGGGCGCAGGAGAAGATCGTGCAAGTGGAGCGCATGGCCTCGCTGGGTCGGCTGGCGGCGGTGGTCGCCCATGAAATCAACAACCCGCTGTCGAGTGTTGTCACCTACGCCAAGATCCTGGTGCGCCGGTTGCAAAACAAGGAGCTTGACGACGAGTGCCGCGAGAACCTGGAGTATCTCGAGTCCATTGCCTCGGAGGCGAGCCGCTGCGGTGAGATCGTCGCCCAGCTCCTTTCATTTGCGAGGCGCGGAGGCGGCGAGTTCGTGGCCGTCGACATCAACCAGGTCGTGGACCGGGCGGTCTTCCTGACCAAGCACAAGCTGGAGCTGGCCGAGGTCAGCTGCGAGCTCGAGTTGGAAGAGGACATGCCGACCGTGCGCGCAGACTCCGGCCAGATCCAGCAGGCGCTCATGGCCCTACTCATCAACGCCGGTGAGGCAGTCGAAAAGGGCGGCCGGGTGCTGGTTCAGACCGCGACCTGCGTCGAGGGAGTCGAGATCTCGGTTGAGGACAACGGACCCGGGATGGAGCCGGATGTGGCTCGCCGGGTCTTCGAGCCCTTCTTCACCACAAAGGATGGCTCGTCTGGGGTTGGCCTCGGTCTCGCGGTGGTCTACGGGATCATGGAACGCCACGGCGGCAGTGTCGAGCTGACGACCGCTCCCGGGAAGGGCTGCCGGTTCGCGATGGTGCTTCCCATCGATGGTCCCGGGTCCGACAACGAGGAGGGAAGGGCATGAACGATACTGTCCCCCAGCTGCTGATCGTCGATGATGAGCTACACGTTCGTGAGTCCCTGTCCCACTGGTTCGCCGAAGACGGCTACGACGTGGTGACCGCGGACAGCGGCAAACGCGCGCTGGCGCTGCTCGGCCGGCGGTCCTTCGATATCGTGATCACCGACATCAGAATGCCCGGGATGGACGGCCTCGAGCTGCAGCGGCGCATCCTCGAGGTGGACCCCGATCTGGCCATCATCGTCATCACCGCCTACGCCTCGGTGTCGACGGCGATTCAGGCCCTGAAGAAGGGTGCATACGACTACCTGGCCAAGCCCTTCGACCCCGAGGACCTGACTCGGGTCGTCGAAAAAGCTTGGGAGAAACAGCGCCTTCGCAAGGAGAACGTCCTTCTCAAGGAGCGTCTGAAAGGTACCGGACCGCGCCTGATCGTCGGCGACAACCCGGACATGGCGCAGGTCATGGAGCTGGTGGAGTCGGTGGCGCCGACCGAGACCACGGTATTGATCCGCGGTGAATCCGGCACCGGCAAGGAGCTGGTGGCCCGTCTCATCCACACTCGCAGCCCCCGCGCTTTCGGACCGATGGTGGCGGTCAACTGTGGCGCCCTGCCCGAGGGGATCCTCGAGTCCGAACTCTTCGGGCACGAAAAAGGGGCGTTCACCGGGGCCTCCGCCATGCGCAAGGGCAAGCTGGAGCTGGCGGACGGAGGGACACTCTTCCTCGACGAGATCGGCGAAATCCCGCCCAAGGTGCAGGTGGAGCTGCTGCGTGCGCTGGAGGACAAGAAGGTGACCCGTCTCGGTGGCAGTCAAGAGATCCAGGTGGACTTTCGGATCGTCTGTGCCACCAACAGCGATCTCGAGGAGGCGGTGAGCGAGGGCGGCTTTCGCGAGGATCTCTTCTACCGGATCAACGTCTTCGTGATCCAGATTCCGCCCCTGCGGGATCGTCCCGGGGACATCCTGCTCATCGCCGATCACTACGTTCGCACCTTCTCCGCCGCCATGGGCCGGCAGGTTACGGGCTTTTCTTCCGAGGCGGAGAAGCTGATGAAGAGCTACTCCTGGCCCGGCAACGTGCGCGAGCTCGCCAATGCCGTCGAAAGAGCGCTGGTGGTGTGCCGCGGCACGACGATCGATCTCGAGCACCTCCCGATCAGCGGCCACATACCGGGTCCCGGCGAGGTCGAGAGCGAGGACCAGACTTCATTGGATGCGATGGAGCATCGCCACATCGAACGCATCCTCGAACGTACCGGGTTCAACGTCAGCCAGGCGGCCCGCCTCCTCGGCATCGACCGCGCCACCCTCTACAACAAGATGCGCAAGTACGGTATCGAGCGAACGGAATAATGGATCCAGACTGGCGGTTGGAGCTGGTGCCGGTCGGCGCCCTTCCTCCGACAGTTCTGTCCGACCTGTGTGACGACCTCGAGTCCTGCCTCCA
>JAOZUP010000007.1 GCA_029938595.1 Thermoanaerobaculales bacterium
GTTAGGAAGTTAGGTAGTTAGGAGGTTAGGTGCTTCACCCCTCACTTCCTAACCTCCTCACCTCCTAACCTCCTCACCTGCTCACTTCACCGGCTGGTAAATCTCGGTGACCAGCTCCTCCTCAGCTGTGTTGCCGGGATCACTGACAAAGACTTCCCAGCTGCGGCCGTTGTTCTCCAGCCTGTGAGCGATCATGAAAGCCTCGACCTTGTGAAAGTTTTCCTCGAGCCCGGTGTAGGGGCCGACGTGCACCGCCCGAACAACGCGGCCGCCGTAGGTCTCACCCATGCGCACCGGCGACTTGGGGCCGGCCCCCCGCGTCGGCCGCCCGCTCACCGGCATGGCGGCATCGAAGCCGTAACCCCGCTCATCCCAGTAGTTGCTGACGGCGATTGGTTGACCTGCGATCTGTAAGCCGTTGGCGGCGATGAACACCGCCACGCGTCCGTAGGCCGCTCCGAGGGCCGCGCCGATGTCGGCGGGTTCGCGGCTGCTTTCGCCGGTGGAGTAGGCGATAGTGGTCGACGGAACCTGGGTCATACCGATCTCGATATCCGACCAATCCACCTTTGGCAGCTCCTCGGCAATCCGCTTGAGGTTGGCGAGCCCCTGCGCGTAGAGGGGGCCGAGCTGCCGGTCGAGAATCAGACCGAAGTACCGGCCGAAGATGTTCAAGCCGAAGTCGGTATCGAAGGTCCAGGTGAGGCGGGTGCCCTGGTTTTCCGGCTGCAAGAGATAGGCTGCCTGGGAAACTCCCTGGGAGCCGAGATCGAGCTCCACATCCACCCGCTTGTAGGGGGTGCTGGCGACAACGGTTTGGCCGCCGGTCTCGGCCGAGGGATCGGTGGCGGTCCAGGTCATCTTCGATCCGACGCCGAAGTCCGGTCCCTCAAAATCGTACTCGGCGCCGGGCACCACGGCCACGAACGGCGACCAGTCGTTGAAGTGTCTGAATCCGTTGACCTGGGCGAAGACCGCACATGGTGGCGCGTCGATCACCACCGAGCGCTCGACATGCCGGGTCTTTGGCAGCAGGAAGCCGATAACTACCAGGATCAGGACGATGGCGACGATCGTGATCAGGATTCTCTTGAGCACCTTCATGAGACCCTCCTGTGTTCAAACCCCGGACCTGTGGGGACCAGCAAATCCTCCCAAACGCTGTCCGTGGTGTGTCTTCCCGCAGAATACCATGTGACACCTGGGTGAACGCGAACACCCGGTGATATATGCGGGTTAGACAATCGTTGTTGCGGAGTGACCCGGGCCACGTTCACCCCCCTAATCTCTCTCTATAGTGTGATGTGGAGCAACTGAGGCACGTGGAAGGAGGAAGACCATGTTCAAGAAAGATGGCAGTGAAACATCGCCGGCGCAAACGCGATCGGCGCAGACCCCCAGTGGGCAAACCCCGGCGCCCCGCAAAGGCGGTGGACCGGCGATGATCGGACCGTCGATCACGATCAAGGGTGACGTCTCGGGTGACGAGGACCTGATCATCCAGGGTCGGATCGACGGCAAGGTCGATCTCGCCCAGCACAACGTCACGATAGGCGAAGACGGCCGCGTGAAGGCGGATGTCCATGGCCGCACTGTGATCGTCGAGGGAGAGGTTGAGGGCGACCTGCGTGCTCAGGAGCAGATCATCCTCCGTCATACGGCGAAGGTTCAGGGCAGCATCGCTGCACCGCGAGTGTCGCTCGAGGATGGCGCGGTGTTCCGAGGCGGTATCGAGATGGATGCGTCGGGGAAGCCCTGGAAGCAGTCTGACGTGAAGGCGGCGCCGAAGAGCGAGGCGAACGTCGAGTCGGATCGGCCGGGGAAACCCGCCGGCTCCTCCGAGAGTGCCGGCAAGACCATCTCGGTGTAGATCGCACTTCTTACGAGGTCGCGTGGCGAGGTGATGGGAAGTGCGCGATAATCCCCTTGAGATGAAGCTTCCCTGGCGTACCCGACGGCAAGAATCGGCGGTGCTTGATGTCGGGCATGAATCGCCGCCTCCGCAGGAGGAAACCCAGCCCTCGCCCGGGCTCGAGGCGGCGCTGGCCGGGGTGCCGTCTGACGGGTCGTGCGGTGTGCTCGATCTTGGTCCGGCCGTAGCCGGCAACCTGGACTTCGTCTCCGCCTTCGCGTCCAGGGTGCAGATCGTCGATCTGTATGGAGGGGGCAACGCGAAAACCGCCGCGCCGATGCCTGATTTCGAACGCGGCATGCAGGTCCTTCGCGACCTCGTGCCTGTGGCCAGTGGGACGTTTCACCTCGTCCTGACGTGGGACTTGCTCGCGTACCTTCCGTCCCACCGGATCGGCGACCTGGTAGGTGCATTGGCAGCGCTGTGCCGGCCCGAGGCGCGTCTTCACGCGATCGTCCCGACCACGGAGATGATTCCCGCTGCGCCCAACCGCTACAGGATCATCGACGCGGAGAGCCTCGTCTACGAGCCGGCCACCACCGATCTCAGGGGGGGCCCGGAGCTGCCGCCAAACGCGGTCGACCGGCTCCTGGAGGGTTTTGAAATAGAGCACTCATTCGTGCTGCGCCACGGTGTCCGGGAGTATGTCGCTACGCGGAATGTTGAACGTTAGAACGTTGAACGTTGAATTCTCAGTTCTCAATTCTCAATTCCACCCCTCTCACCCGGCAGTTCCTGGGGGTGGGTGGAAAATCCGAAATCCGAAATCCGAAATTCAGGGGGCGGGCCGGCGGAAATTCCGAATTCAGAATTCAGAATTCCCGCCCAACTGCCTCTGTAAGGAACCGAACGAACGGGCCGGCCGCCCGGCACGACTCAGCAAACGTGTCGAGGAAACCGGTGGAGCATGCCTCGGCCTGGGTGAAGCGCTCGATACACACGAAATCCTTGCGTTTGAGGTCCTCGATCAGCGGATGCTCGGCGTCGTATCCGCGTGGCGCCCGCTTGAGGCGCTCTCCGCTGAGTTCATGATGCTCGGCAAACCGCGGCTCCGCGAGAGTTCCCCTCCATTCATTCGGGCTGTCGATAATGGCGTTTCGTACCTCGTCCAGGACCGCCCGCTGAGGGTGCCACAGCCCCGCACCCGCGAAGACCGAACCAGGCTCGAGGTGGAGATAGAAGCCGGGGGCGTGGGCGTCGCGTCCCGCACGGTGGCGGAACTGGGCTGCCGCGTGGGTCTTGTATGGGCTCTTGTCCTTCGAGAACCGTACGTCGCGGTAGATCCGGAACATCGAGCCGCCGGATGGCCGTGGATCGGCAACGAAGTTGGGGCTGATGTCGTGAAGGCGCCCGGCGAAGTCTGAGATGAACCCGAGCAGGGGTTCCTGGACCTCGGCGCGGTAACGGTCCTTGTTCGCCAGGAACCACTCTCGGTTGTTGTTCTCCGCCAGTTCTCTGAGGAAATTGAAATAGTCCGGGTTGAAGTGGCGTCTCTCAGCCATTTATACCTCCTACATGAAAACGTCCAGACGTCGTTCCGTATAACGTTTCCACGTCTGAGTTGTTCCTCTGGTACTCTGTCGCGACCTGGTGAAGGGAGACCGATGTGAGACTTGGAATTCGACATGTGGTTGGGGCCGCCTGCCTGCTTGCCCTGCTTGCCGGCTATGCGTGGGCCTCGGTGACCTTCGATTATGATCACGCCGCCGATTTTTCGGGCTACACGACGTATGCGTGGATGGAGCGTGACAACTCGGTCGAATCGCAGTTTCCGGAGCACCTCAGGCTGCGGTTGCGGAGGGTGACCGAGGACGTCCTGGCCGAAAAGGGACTCGACCCTGCACCGGCGCCGCCGCAGGCCGACCTCCTGCTCACCTACTATTTCGGCGCCAAAGACGAACTCGCGGTGAGCTTTGTGTCCTGGGGCCCCTATTCGCCGTGGGGATACGGGTACTGGGGCGGTTACAACTACGGATACACCGACGTTCGTAAGTACAAAGAGGGAACCCTGGTGCTGGATATCGTCGATGCTCACACTCACCAATTGGTGTGGACGGGAGTCATGGAAAAAGAGGTTCGGAGCGTAAATCCGTCCGGAAAGAGGATCCAGAAGACGATCAATAAGCTGCTAAAAAATTTCCCACCGAAGTAGCTTCTGAGCATGCGGGAGGGGATAAACCCTCCCCTACGAAGCTGCAACGGAAACGGTAGGGGCGGGGTTTATCCCCTCCCGCTTATTCAATCGGCGTGGTGGCTCCGTGATTCCGCTATTCTCCGGAGCATTTCGGCGTCCACCGAGTTGCCGCGCTCCTCGATCTCATCGGCCAGCTTGGTCATCGACCGATGATCCTCATCGGCATACCCCAACAGTGCCTTCGCCATCTTGTTGAATGGTTCCTCGAGCTCGCGAAGGCTGTCGTCGTCGCGAAGTCTGAGGGAGGTGTTGAAATCGCCCGCCGCGATCTTATCCATGCACTGAGAGACCTTGAAGACGGCGCCCGCCGTGCGGTGGGTGTACATGATCGACCGGATCACCACCATCGCGAGAATGATCAGCGAGATTCCGGCCATGATGGCCAGATTACGGAGATCGTTGGCCCGCATGACCTCTCCGAGGTTGGGGTTCCTGGCCATGATCTGATTGGTGGTTGTGTGGGACTGCCAGGCGATCACCGCGTTGATGGTGATCAACAGGACCAAGACCAAGCCGGAGATCCTGATCGTGGCGGCCAGTTGGCGGTGGGGATCGACGAGATAGTGACGCCGCCTTAGGAGCTTTTCCCAAAAACCAAATTCGACATATTCATCTGCTGATTCGTTCATCGGATTTCCCTTCGGTTGCTCGGCAAGCGCTCCGACGATTACTACGACTCTATTGTATCCGATGCACGGGTTTACCCCTCCACATCGTGCAGGCGCCGGCACATCGGATGTCTGAACCCGGTATCATCGCGGGTACGGTCATTCGGAGGTCGTGAGAGACGGAGGTTATTGAGGAGTAGCGAATTGACCATCTTCCGGCGAAGATTATGGAAGTTGCCGTCGAGTTCGGGAAGGAGCGCGGCGCCCGCGCTGTTGACGATGAATGACCGTGGAGAGGGGAATCTTGAAACTGATTGAGAGCATTCGCACCGGCATCATCGGTGACGACCGGGCGGTCGAGGGACCGTTCGGAGTGCGGCGGGTGACGTACGCCGATTACACCGCATCGGGCAGGTCACTCGATTTCATCGAAGACTTCATCCGAGAAGAGGTGATGCCGTTATACGCCAACACGCACACCGAGACCTCGACCACCGGATTGCAGACGACCCGCTTTCGCGAGGATGCGCGCAGGATCATCATGGAAGGGGTTCACGGTGGTGATGACGACGTCGTCATCTTCTGCGGCTCCGGAGCTACCGGCGCGATCAACAAGCTGATCGAGATCCTCAACCTTCGGCTGCCGGCAGACCTCGACGCGAAGTACGGCTTTTCGGGTCGTATCCCCGAGGAGGAGCGCCCGGTGGTGTTCATCGGGCCCTACGAGCACCATTCGAATGAGATCTCGTGGCGAGAGACGATAGCCGACGTGGTGGTCATCGACGAGGACGACGACGGTCGAATCGACGAGGAACACCTGGAACGGGAGCTGGAATCGCACCGGGACCGGCCGCTGAAGATCGGCAGCTTTTCGGCCGCCTCGAATGTCACCGGGATCGTCTCCGACACCACTGCGCTGTCGGTCCTGCTGCACCGGCACGGCGCTCTCGCCTTCTGGGATTTCGCGGCGGCGGCGCCGTATGTCGGCATCGATATGAACCCGGCCGAGGAGGGGAGCGACCCGTTGGCGTACATGGATGCGCTCTTCATTTCACCCCACAAGTTCGTCGGCGGCCCGGGCACACCGGGCGTGCTGGTGGTCAAGCGCGACTTGGTTGCCAATACCGTGCCGACGGTCCCGGGCGGTGGCACCGTGACCTACGTGAGCGCCGAGGGGCACTCTTACATCAGCGATCCGGCCCACCGTGAGGAGGGGGGGACGCCGGCCATCATCGAGTCGATTCGTGCCGGACTGGTCTTTAAGCTCAAGTCCGCGGTTGGCGAGGACGTCATAGAAGAGCTCGAGCACTCTTTCGTTCAACGCGCGATCGACTGCTGGTCCGCCAACCCGCGGATCAGTGTTCTCGGCAACAAGGAGGCAAAACGCCTGTCCATCGTCTCCTTCCTGATCCGGCACGACGAGCGGTTCCTTCACCACAACTACGTGGTGGCACTCCTCAACGATCTGTTCGGCATCCAGGCGCGCGGCGGGTGCTCGTGCGCCGGGCCGTACGGCCATCGCTTGCTGGGGATTGACATGGCGCGGTCGACGAGCTTTCGGGAGGCCATCAATCACGGTTGTGAGGGCATCAAACCGGGTTGGGTTCGGGTGAATTTCAACTACTTCATTTCCGAGGTGGTGTTTCGCTACATTCTCGACGCCGTGATCCTGGTGGCGAATGAGGGGTGGAAGCTGTTGCCGTACTACCGCTTTGACATCGACACCGGCCTCTGGCGGCACCGCGATCACGAGCTGCGTGCGGAGCTGGGTTTGGACGATCTGAGCTTCGGCTCGGGTCAGCTCGAGTATCGGGTGCGGCATCTTAGCGAGCCCGAGAGCGTCCTCGGCGAGTATCTCGAGCACGCGCGGCGAATCGTCGCCGATGCGGAGGCCGAGTTCGGAAGCGATACGAAGGCCGACGAGCTGCCGCATGAGCTGGAGAGGTTGCGGTGGTTTCCGCTGCCGCATGGGCCATTCATCGAGGCGCCCCCGTCGACAGACGGCGATACAGGTCCGCGTCGTGTAACCCCGGAAGACACTTCCACGTAGCTAGTGAGAGAAACCGCGAGCCCACATTTCCGACATGGAAATCGGTGCGGGCCGACGAAGGAGCTGGATGAGAATCGGAGAAAGCAGGCTGGAGGCGGCTCGGGAGCGGATCTGGAGTCGACCGTACAACTCGCTCGACCCGATGGTGCTGCGTCTCGAGGAGGAGGACGCTCCATTGCGCCGGCGAGCCGTTCGGCTTGGGATCGCAGCGGCGATCGTCGCCCATATCGTCCTCTTCTTCATTGTGTTTCCATCGTATTACGAAGAGAGGATCCTCAAGGTGGGCAGCACACCCCGGGTATACCGGCTCAGGGCGGTCCAGTTCCAGCAGCCTCCCAAACCGAAGGTCCAACGCACCGTGAGCAAACCCAAAGCGCGCGCGGTTCCGGTACCGGATGCGACGCCCGATGATCCGGAGCCGATCGTCCGCGAGGAGAGCGCAGACACCTCGGACCTCGACTTCCCCGAGGCTGGAGACTCGGTCATCATTCCCGAGGGTCCGGCAGGTCCGGCCATCGGGCCGATGCAGATCAGCGGCAACGTGCTGGCGCCGGTGCGCATCCACTCTCCCGATCCCCGCTACCCGGAGGAGGCCCGCCATGCCAGGGTCCAGGGAGTCGTCATCCTGCAGACCATCATCAACACCGACGGCAACGTGACCGACGTCAAGGTGCTCAAGGGGCTCCCCTCGGGCCTCACCGAAGCCGCCGTCTCGGCAGTATCGTCGTGGAAATTCAAGCCAGCCACCCTCGAGGGCCAGCCGGTAGCGGTTTATTATCTTGTTACGGTAAGTTTCTCGGTCCAGTGAGTCTTTCCGGGAGCCGTAGGCGGGTCGTTCACGGCCCGCCACCACAATGACCAAAGAAACTCCAAAACAAAAAACTGAGAGCTGCTGGTGCGTGGCAAATCCGAAATCCGAAATCCGAAATTGAATACGGCGGGTGTGATGCGTTCCTAATTCCTAATTCCTAATTCCTAATTCAAAACCCCTATCCCGTGATGAGGCGCCACACCGCGACCCACGCCGGCAGCGTCACGGTGCAGGCGAGGTAGGAGAAGAACATGGCGCTGCCGACCCGCTGC
Organism: Thermoanaerobaculales bacterium; assembly: GCA_029938595.1. Classification (GTDB taxonomy): domain Bacteria; phylum Acidobacteriota; class Thermoanaerobaculia; order Thermoanaerobaculales; family Sulfomarinibacteraceae; genus Sulfomarinibacter. The sequence goes on from JAOZUP010000007.1 coordinate 7,848, forward strand.
TCGTCGCCGCCGTAGGTCCTTACCTGGAGGACGAGCGCCACGGCGGGCGCCGCGGCTGACTCGATGATGAAGAACTCCGCGAGGAGGGGGTTGATGGTGTGCAGATGGGTCAGGTGCAGCGTGAGGGCCGTGAGTGCGGGCAACGCCAGCAGCTTGACCGACATCGCTCGCACCGCATCCGGAAAGCACGACCGAAGGTTGAAGTCGATGCCGCCGAGGACGGCGCCGAGAACCAGGGCGGCTACCGGGACAGCTGCCGTCCCAAGGAGATCCACTGCCCCCAGGAGCGGTTTCGGGAGCAGCGCCCCGGCGCCGCTCAGGGCGACGACAATGGCCACCAGGTTAGCGAGCAGAGGAGGGGTGACGAGATCGCGCCAGCCCGGTCTCGCGCCCGCGTCGCCGGTTATCAAGATCTTCCCCAGGCTCCACAGGATTGGGTTGTAGCCGAGGATGAAAAGAAAGACATACACCGCGAAGGTGTCGAATCTCTCGGGGAATAGCGCCAGCCCGATCGGCAACACGAGATAGCCGGCGTTCTGCATGCCCGCCACCGGAAGCATGGATCGTTTCTCGGGGAGTTGGCCGGCGAACACCACTGCGCCCAGCCCCGTGCCGACGAGTGCCATAACCACACCGGCAAGCGGGAGCGTCCACCAACCGGGTTGTTTGCCGGGGTCGAGCGTCTGCACGATCTTGGCAAAGATGAGGCAGGGGAGGAAGATCTTTACCGTGGCGCTGGAAAGCCCGTCGATCTGGTTCTGGCTGATCATTTTCCGGCGCACCATGACCCCGGACGCGAAGATGATCAGGAAGATGACCGTCACTGCGGACACCGTTCCGAAGAAGGCAGTTGTGAAGGCTTCGATCACGCATCCTCCCGGGCCGGGGGAGTCCCCCGACAACGTGGCATTATGCCAGGCTCCCCGGGATTGAGGCGAAACAGGTGCGCGCCTTGCTACGCGAAGCGGTGAGAAATGCTCAACGAGCCGAGACCGGCTCGAACGACCAGAAGCGGAGTGCGATCGAGCGCCGAAGGCGCGATAGATCCATAGCCTGGGGCTCACGCCCCAGGCTATGGATATGTCGCCGCTTCGCGGCTCGCGGTTTGAGACCTGGGGGCCCGGGCCAACAGCTAACAGCTAATTGCTAACAGCTCCCGCCGGATTAAAACTGATGGCCGATCGAGAAGTACACCCGGTTCCGGCCCCCCTCGGAGTGCCCGTAGCCGAGGATGGCGGGCCCGATGAAGGTATCGGCGCCGACGAAGACGCTCCACGCATTTTGCAGGCTGTCCCAGGTAAGGGGCTCGTCCCCGAAGTAGGCGTTTCCCGCCTCGATGCTGCCACCGGCGTAGATGAGAACCTGCATCCCGACGATATTCATATTCACGAGGCGGCGGTAGCCGAGGAGTCTTGCCAGAAACACTCTCTCGCCAAACAGCTCCTTCTCACCGAGCCCGGAGAGGCGGCCGAAACCGCCGATAAAGAAGAGATCGAAGAAGCTCTCCGCCGGTTCGAGATTGTCGCCGTACTCGATAAAGGGGACGATCGTGTACTCGCCAAAGCTCTGGGCGTAGGAGGCCGAGCCCCAAATTCTTTCGAACTCGGTCTCCGCCCCCAGGGTCTCCGAGGAGACGGTGTACAAGATGTTGACGTCGGCGCCGGAGCGTGGGAAGACCACCGAGTCCTCGGTGTCGATGCGGAAGCTCAAGGTGCCCCCGCCCCGGCGCTCGCCGACGGATTCGAAATCGGGGTTACCGATGAGCGGTTTGCCGCGGACATCTGACGTGAAGGCGCCGAGCCGGAGCTCGCCCCACTTGCCGAGCACCCGCCCGGCCGCAAGCCGGGCCTCGGCGGTCCGGAACTCGTACTCGGCGATCGCTTCCCCCTCGAACCAGATCTTTTGCGTCCCGCGTAGGTACTCGGCAGACGGCGCCACAAACCACCGCATCTTCCAATCCAGGGGCTGGTAGAACTCGCTCGCGATGCCTCCGACGGTGCCGATTTCGAAAAGAGTCTCCCACTCGCCGCCGCGACGGTTGACCGGCAGGAGCTGGTGGCGGACCGTGAGCGCGTAGCCGTCGTCGCCGTTGAAGTCGTCAAAGAAGCCCACTCCGAACTGCAACGATCCTGGCCCCCATGACGGCGGCGGGGTGTCCACGACGAGCTCCTTGCTGTCCTCGGCCTCCTCGATGTGGAAGCCGATACGGCCGAAATAGCGGGTGTTGTAGAGCTCGAGCAGAGCTTGAATCAGGGTGTCGGTGTCGAAGATTTCGGGTACGTCCAGGGTGAGTGCGTCGCGCACCAGGCGGTCGCCGACATGGCTGGTGTTGTCGATTCGCACGGTCTCGATTGTCATCTTTTCATCCGGTGTGGCTCGAGGCCTGGACGAGAACTCGGCCCATCGCTGCTCGCCGGCGGCGAAACCCCGGAGCGAGTCGGCATCATGGCGCGCGGCCTCCTCTCCGATCGCAGCCGCCTCTTGGGCGCGGTCGAAAGAGATGAACGAGATGTCGCCGAGATCAGGCCGAATCAGCAGGTCGCTGGGTCCGAGCAGCGCGACATCGCGATCACGGTTGCTCGCCGTGAGCAGGCTGTTGAGATGGGTGAAGATCTGGACGAACGAGCCGAGCTCCTCGTCCTCCGATATAAGCGGGCTCGAGATATCGACCGCGATGATGTGCTGGGCACCGAGGTCCTTTGCGATGCCGATCGGGAGGTTGGCGGCGATGCCGCCGTCCACCAGCTCGCGACCGTCGAGCATGACTGGGGGCAGGGCGCCGGGGACCGACATCGAGGCTCGCATCGCCTGGGCGAGGTTGCCTGAGGAGATCACGACCGCCTCGCCGTTGGCGATGTCGGCCGCCACCGCGCGGAAGGGGATCGGCAACCGGTCGAAGTCTGTGGAGGTCACGGCCAAGGATTCGAGGGCGCTCAGCAAGAGATTGAGCTTCTGCCCTTGGATGACCCCCGACGAAATGGTTGGTTTGAAACCGTTGAAGTGGAGTCGACCGTCGATCATCACCGGCCGGTCGTCCTGCTTGCGGCGGAAGCTGAGGTCCGTGCGCGGCACTTTGTCGGTGAAGATCCCATCCCAGTCGACGGCTTTCACGACCTCCTCGATTTCGTCCGGCGACCAGCCGGAGGCATACATTCCGCCGATGATCGAGCCCATGCTCGTGCTGACGATGAGATCAGGCGCAATGTGGAGCTCCTCGAGCACCCGCAGCACCCCGATGTGAGCGAAGCCCCGGGCACCGCCTCCGGAAAGGACGAGCACCACCTTGGGCCCATCCTCTGCCGGCTCTTCAGATGCGGCTGGGATGGCCAGGATCAAAGCAAGCAAAACGATCGTGACGGACCGGATTCGAGAGATTTTCATGACGCCTCCGATTCCTGCGAGGATCTTATCAGGGCGTGTCGGGTCGCAGCCGCGCCGTCTGCTCGAGCTCGAAGACCGTCTGGTCACCGAGGACGATCTTCATCTCGATCGACGACGTAACCACAGCGGTCGAAAAGGTGAAGGAACTGGGTGGGCAGGTCGTGAACGGACCCATGGAGGTGCCGGGCGGCGATCTCATCGCCCAGTGTCTCGATCCACAGGGTGTTCTTTTCGCCTTACATTCGTCGGTGTCGTCGAGCTAACCTGCATTTCTCACCGAGTTTCATGGCGAGGGCCGCGAGGTGCCGCACCCAACGGGGCCGTGCGACAATCGCTGCGGGAGAATCACCGTGATTTCGAAAAGATCGAGTCTGTTTCTTGCGCTGATCACGGTTGCCCTCACCGCCTCAGCCGCGGCTCCGGTGGCCATCAGGGTCGAGATCGAGCCGCTGGGTGCGTCCGGAGCGGCCACCGAGGTCGCCGTGATCATCCGGATCTCTCCCGAGGACCGAACCCGGGTCGGCGCCAATGCCATGGTGCGGATCGAGCTCGACGGCGAAGTGCCTCCCGGACAGAGTCCACTGTGGGCCGTGCGGGTGAAGAGCGACGGTGGCGCCCGGGTCACCACCGTATGGCCCCCTGGAGAGCACCACTTGAAGGTCGAGATAGCCAGCCCCAGCGGAGAGGAAACCGGTCTGTGGGTAGGAACGGTGCGGATTCCGTCCTTTGGCGAGAAATCTGAGGTCACCGAACCACCTTCGACACAATCGCCCGATCCCGACGCCGACAGCGCACCGGCGACCGTGACAGTTTCGGGCACTGTCGTCGCCAAGACGACGGGCGATTCCTTCTCGTCCAAGGTCGATGTCTCGACGACACCACCCATACCTGACGATGGAACCGCGGCGACGCCGCCCGACGCTGCCGCGGTTGAGTCGCAAGGGCCCAAAGAAGGCAAGCCCGAGCCCGAGCCCGAACAACCGCCGGTCGAAACGGCTACGGTTGCTGCTGTCGGCGTGGCGATTGCCGCCTCCGCGGCCCCGCCCCAGCTCCCGTCCGAGCCCGAGCCCGTGCCCGAGCCCGAACCCGAACAACCGCCAATCGAAACGGCTGCGGTTACTGCTGCCGGGGCGACGATGGCTAAGTCCGAGCCCAAGCCGACGCCCCCGCCCAAGCCCGCGCCCGAAACCGAAGTGGAAATAATCACGATCGAAGAGACCGTGCAGCCGGCGATCGCCGAACCCCTCCGTTCGGCCGAGCCTGCGGCGGTTGTCGAGCCCTTGCGCACCGAAACCGCGACGGTGGCGGCCGTTGAGAAAGCTGCGCCCGTGCCGCTCCCAGATGACGTTGCCGCCGCCTACGAAGCATGGACTGATGCCGATTTGGGAACCACCGATATGACCGTGATCGTGAGCCGTGGCCGGGAGTCCGTGCCAGGCCTCACTCTGGACGCGCTTCGCCTGCGGATCGCCAAGACCGAGATTCCGATCGCCGGGATCGGCGACGCCGGCAACTCTCCCCTGTTTCTCGGAGTGGCTGTCGATCTGTCGCCGGCGGATGTCTCCAAATGGCCTGCGATAAGCCGGGGGCTGGAGCCTCTAGCGGAGCGGGTCGGCGGCGGCCGAGGCCGGATCTTCGTGGCCACGGACGGCTACGAGACCGACTGGGAGGTCGACCCAGGGAAATTCTCCGAGGCCCTGAGTTCGCCGGCAGGTGGTGACCTGGCGGCCTTGATCGTGACCTCTCTGGCCCGTTTCGAGGGACAACGTGGCCGGACCTTTCTTATCCTTCTCACCGACGGGCGCTTCGACACCTCCAAGGCGGTCTGGGCCGATGCCACGGCGGCGGTGGATCGTGCGGGCGTACCGATCCTCGTTCTGGCCATGTGGGATGACGAGTTTCCGCAGCGGGCCCGTAAGACTCTGCAACAGATTGCAGCGGCGTCGGGTGGGAGGCTGTTCCTGGTGCAGGGCATCGACCAGTTCGGAGGAGTCGTCGAGCGCTACGGTCGGACCATCGATGCCGGCATCGCCCTCCGATTTGAAATGCCGGCGGGGATGAAGAGCCCCTCTCCGGTCTCGGTGGAGGCCGATGATCGCACCGTGAAAGTCACTGCCCCAAAGATGATTCGTTGACACGTGAGCTTTTTGCAGAAATTGGAGACATGCGGGCGGGGATAAACCCCGCCCCTACGGTTCCTTTGTAGGGGAGGGGTTTATCCCCTCCCATTCGACACGCATTCTTGGCGTCTTCAGATCAACCGTTCGTGCAGCGCCCGTGAGACGGCCTCGAGGCGGTTGGCCGCGCCGAGAGAGCGCAGCACTCCCTGGATGTGGGTGCGTACGGTGTGCACGCTGATGCCCAGCTCTTCGGCGATCTCCCGCGACTTCTTACCCTCGGCAAGCAGGAGCAACACCTCTAGCTGACGACGGGTCAGATGTGGCGGGTGACTGGTCCCGCGTTGGTCGGCGCCGGTTGCCGGTTGGGCGCCTGGCACGGTGACTCCCGGGACGTTGGTCTGCGCGAGAAGGCGGTCGATAGCCTCGTCCGCCCGCCGCCGGCGGTGCATCGGTGTCATCAGGTAAACCAATCGGTACTCGGTCGCCTTTGGCCCGATGACGACGACGATCGAAACCGCTACCCGGATCATCTTGCCGGTGGCGGTGATAATGGCGATCTCGAAGCTCTGCGGCGCCTCGCCGAGGCGGATCATCTCGTGGAACGCGCCGTGGTCGGCAGCCAGCCGGTTGCCGTGCACGTCTCGCGCCTGGATGACCCGTTGGAGGTTGTGGCCGATCACCTCCTCGGCGGTGAAGCCGAAGAGCTCGACGGCGGCGGCGTTCCAGTGGAGGACCATGTTGTCGCCGTCGGTGGCGACGGCGGCTCGGGCGGCATTCTCGACGATGGTGGGGACGTTGGGGAAGACGACGGGCTCTGCGGTCGATGCCGCGCGCCGGGTGCCTGCAGGCATCCGGTGGACCTCGGCGACCGCCCGCACGCCTCGGCCGCCGCCCGGCCCGCTTGATCGTTGTTTCGGTTTCTTGGTCACAGCTACCTCATCCAGTGGGTGTGCAGGCCCAACCGAGTCCTGCCACCCTCCAAGACCATCCGCATATCAATGGTATCACTAGCTCGCATTCCTGCCCCGTTCTGCGCATGCGGCAGCCGTTACGGCGGGGAACGGGGAACGGAGAGAAATGCAGGCTGTTTTTGAAGATTGACACCCTTCGATTGACCGAGCGCCGAAGGCGCGACAGACTCATAGCCTGGGGCGTGAGCCGCAGCCATCATCGTCCGAACGTCTGTCGCCGCTTCGCGGCTGGTTCGACCCGTTACAGAGAAACCTGAATATTTCTCGAGAGAGCAATTGAAAAAACCCGCCGGTTGTCCGGCGGGTTTGTGGGGGTTGTTTGTGACGGGAATAGCTTAGGTTTCGCGGCCCCCGAGCAGGACGTCCTGGAACTCGTCGAGCTCCTTCCAGCGACCCTCGGCCGCGAGCTTTGCCTGGTCGGCCCAGCTCGTCGGGTCGTGCATTTTGTAGCGGGTGCCGGCGCGGCGCAGGATCCCCTTGAGGCGATCCAGCGGCACCTCCGCGAGCTCCACAAACGTGAAGATCTGGTCGTCGTTGAGGAGCTTCTGGATCTTGGGCCCGATGCCCTCGATCTTCTTGAGGTCGTCACGTTGGCCCGGACCGCCCGCTGCGGCGGCAGCGGCGAGTTGCTCCTGCCACGACGCCTCGAGTTCGGTGATCTTCTTTTGACAAAAAAATGCGCGCAGCGCCCAACCGATCAGAAAGCCGATGAGCGCGGCGAGCAGCAGACAGAGCAACATTTGGGTAATGAGATATGACATGGCTCAGTTCTCCTTCAGAGCGTGAAATTCGGTTCGGCGGTTCTTCTGTTGTCCCGCGGCGGTGTCGTTGCTGGCGATGGGTTTCGTCTCCCCGAACCAGACCACCTCGAAACGATCGGCGTCGAGCCCCTTGGAAACAAGGTACTTATTGACCGCCTCGGCCCTGCGCCGGCTGAGCTCGAGGTTGTACTCCGAGGTATACCGGGAATCCGCGTGGCCCGCGATCTGGACACGGCCCGGGTTCGCCTTCAAGATGGCGACGATTTCGTCGGCCTCCGGGCGCTCCTGTGCCGTGAGGTAGGCGCCGTCGGTGGGAAACTCAACGACCTTGCCTGCGAGCAGGTCGTCGAGGTTCACCTCCGGCGTGTCGACGATTGCAGGTTCCGGAGCTATCGGCTGTTTCACCGGCGCCACAATCTGGAGATTGTTGTTGACGACTCGGATACCCGGGATCGCGTTAATGCAGGCCTCGACCGCGTCGCCGACACCCAGCGAAGCGACGGCGCCTTCCAGTGTCACGTCTCGACCCGAGACGGCGAGCACGCCGGCGTCCACACCTGCGTCCTCCACACATATGAGCGCCTTACCCCGCAGGTCGTCCTCGATCGCCGGGGCGCGGCACCAGAGGCAGAGCACGCACAGTATGACCAGTGCGAGCAGCCCCAAGATCAATGAGCGATTCATCTAGTCTCCTCCTCCCTCGATTTGTGCGACCGTGGTGTCCCACGACCGTCGAACAATGGGTCCGGTCACCGGATTTCCCCCGCCGATCACCGGATGCTCATACAGAAATTCTCGGTAGCTGGCGCAGCATATAGATTCGGACCCGAGATATCAAGGACCGTCCAGACGACCGCCTGTGCTAGCCTTCCGGGACGGAAACGGAAGCCGAAAACCCGTGAGAGGTTGACCATGGAGCACCCACAAACCGGCCGTGACGTCGGATCCTCGATCCCGATCCCCGCAATCCTCGCCTCGGTCGTTGCCCTGGCCCTTATCGTCGGTGGTTTCTACGGCTATCGCATGTTGTCGGGAGACCAGGCACAGCATGAGATCCTCATCGCCACCGGATCGGAAACCGGCACCTACCACGCCCTCGGAAAGGCCCTCGGGCGGGTACTCGAGGGCGCGAGCGTCGTCGAGTCGGCCGAGGTCCTGTCTACCGGCGGCAGCGTCGAAAACATGGAACGGATCGACGGGGCCGGCGGCGGCGCCGACCTCGCCTTTGTTCAGAGTGATACCCCGATCGGCAACAACGCCCGCCTGGTGACGCCGCTTTACAACGAGGTCCTGCACATTCTCGTGAGCAGGCTGGATGCCGACGAGATTCGGAGTGTGTACGACCTGCGGGGAAGACGAGTTTCTCTCGGCCCCGCGGGTTCCGGGACCCGCCAACTCTCGAAGCGCGTGCTTCATCATTTTGGGGCCGAGGTCGGCGAAGATCTGGCGCTGTTGCCGGTTGAGGCGATGGCGGGGTTGATCGATGGATCGGTCGACGCGGCGTTCATTCTCAGCGCCATCCCATCGCGAATGGTCACCGAGCTGGCTGAGAAGGACGCGATTCGCTTTCTTTCGCTCGGTGACGCTCAAGAGTTCGGCAACGAATCGGATGCGCTCGCCCTCGTCTTTCCCAGCATCCGCGGTACGACGATCCCACGGTCGACGTACGTACGGCTGCCGGAGGAGCCCGTACAGACCATCGAGGTGTCGGCGATGCTGATTGCCCGCAGGGGCCTTGGTACGGACCTGGTTCGAACCATCACAGCCACCATCTTTGAGCGCCGTTTGGGTTCAGCCGGGTTGGAGGAAGCGGATCTGGCAGTTGTTCGCAGAATCCGTGAAGATTACCGCCCGGGTTCCGTGACCATTCCGTACCACCGCGGCGCCGTCGCCTACTACCACCGCGAGGAGCCCGCCTTCTTCGTCGAGTACGCGGAGGCCATAAGCCTCGGGCTGACCCTGCTCGTCGGTCTGTACTCGGGCTACATTGCCCTTCGCGAGTGGATGAGGCGGCGGATGAAGAACCGGATTGACGCCTATCTCCTGGAAGTCGAAAGCCAATCCGCCGACCTCGCCTCGCTGTCGCTGGAAAAGTTGATCGAGCACCGCGACGCGCTCGACGAGGTGCGCCACCGGGCCTTCTCGGATCTCGTATCCGAACGCCTCCTCGCCGACGAATCCTTCACCATCTTCCAAAACCACCTGCGCGACGAGTTCGCCGCCATCGAGGCCCGAATCCAGGAGAAGACGACTTCGGGGTGAGCGACCCCAGGTGGATTGTAATCTGGCGGGCGGGTATCCCCCCCGCCCCAACGCTGCCTGATTACTTCGTGGGGGGGGGGTTTATCCCCGCCCCATGGGGGTCTTGATATCGAGCGTTGGCTCAGCAGAAGACCTCCAGCGCCCGGTGCAGACATTCCACCTCGGCCGGGGTTTCGCCGATCAGCTCACCGTCCGGTGACAGGGTTTTCGGGTGTTCGTTGACCACGGTGATGCGACGCGCCCTGAAGGTCTCGACCTCGTCGTAATGAATGTGCTCGCCGCGAAAGACGGTCGGAAAGAGGCGCAGCAGGCGCCGCCTCGAGACCGGACCGAGCAGGGTGATGTCGAGCAGTCCGTCGTCGATGCTGGCGTTTGGCGCCATCAGGAAGTCGGCGGTGTAACGGCTGTTCGAGATTTCCAGAAAAGTGGTATCGCGCTCGATCACCTCGCCGTCGAGCTCCAACCGAAGGCGGAAAATGTCGAGGAAACCTGTCTGGTAGACGACTCCAACGGTGTAGGCGGCGCTCCCCAGGATCTTGAGTCTGGCGGCGGTGGCGGTGACGTCGGTGACGAAGCCGATGCCGAGGATGTTGAGGTAGTGGTACTCGTGCTCGCCGGCTCGGCAGCGACCGACGTCGACCCTGCGCGTGGCACCGCCGGCGATGATCTCGAGGGCCTTTCGGGCCTGGCCCGTCCGGAGGCCGATGTCGCGGGCGAAGGAGTTTCCGGTGCCCATCGGAATCACGCCGAGCGGGACGGCGGGGCCGGCCGGGTTGCGGAAGAGCCCGCTCACCGTCTCGAAGACCGTGCCGTCGCCCCCGGCCGCGATGATGCCGTCAAAGGCCTCGAGATCGGCTGTCCCGACGATCTCGGCGGCGTGGCCGTGGTACCCGGTGAGCCGAGTGTCGACCTTCAGGCCGAGCTCGCGGGCGAGGTCCTCGATCTCAGCGAGAGACCGCCGCGCCCTGCCGTGCCCGGCACAGGGGTTGTAGACCAAGAGCAGCTTCATCGCACGATGATAATGCACGCGTCACGGATGCAGAGGGATGTGCGGGCGGGGCTCCCGCACAAATGGCAGGCGAGACGCCTGCCCCACAAAACGTCCCGGAGCCCTTGTGGGGCAGGCGTCTCGCCTGCCGGGTGGATGGTCAACGTTCTAACGTTCAACGTTCAAACGTTTAACATCCTCACGGCACCCGCAGCACCAGCTCGCCCTTCTCGTCCCGCAGGACCACCCGGTCGGCCTCGATCTTCTCCACTCGAAAGCCTTCCACCTCGGAGCCGACGGAGACCTCGATACCGTTGATCTCGGCGAAGGGGTTGACGGGCCTGGCGACGATGTAGCCGAGGCTGAGGGTCGCATAGCCGAGGTCTGCGTCGAGGACGAAGACGCGGTCACCGGATGTCTCACCGCTTCTCTCCTGCGGGGCCGGTACGGGCGCCGGCTCCTGGATGGCTGCGACCAGCGGTGCGGTGGGAGTTGGAGTCGCGACGACCACGACCGCGGTTTCCTCGGCCGACTCGACAGGCGCGACCGCCGGAGCCTCCGCCTGGAGCGCCTCGACGATTGGGGTTGGGGAGAGGGCGGGCGCTGGGTCGTCAGGCTCCTCGACATAGGCGGTAGGGGAGGGCGTGGGCCCCGGTTCGACGGCGGCGACCGGTTGCTCCCGCTGCCCCACCGCCCACCATGCGACGGCTGCGCCCGCGAGCCCCGCCATGACGGCCACCGACGCCAGCACGGCGACCCCGCTCCGCCGGGGGGGGGTGCGCGATGGGTAGGCCTTCGGCGCTCGAAACACCGTGTCCGGCTGTTGCGCCTCGTGCTCGGCCGCGGCCTGCCGCGCCTTGCGAAGGGCGTCGTTGATCAGGCTCACCAGCCCTGTCCCTCGAGGTCGTGGATGGCACGCCGTATCTGCCACCAACCCAGATTGTCGCGACCCTGGACATAGCCGCAGAGTAGCGCCTTGTCGCACACCGCATTGATCAATCGCGGCACGCCGCGTGAGTAGCTGTGGATGGCGCGGTAGGCCGGACGGGTGAAGGTCGGTCGGCCGTTGGAGCCGGCGATCAGCAGCCGGTGCTGGATGTACGCCACCGTTTCCTGGCGGCTGATGGAGCCGAGGTGGTAGCGGACGGTGATCCGTTGCCGGAGCTGGCGTAGCTCCTCTCGATCGAGCCGGTCGCGCAGCTCGGGTTGGCCGATCAACACGATCTGCAGCAGCTTGTGCTGGTCGGTCTCGAGGTTGGACAGCAGCCGCACCTGTTCGAGCAGTTCGTCGGACATGTCCTGCGCCTCATCGATGAAGAGCACCACCGCCACATTCGCGTGCGCCCGGTCGAGCAGGAACTCGTTGAGCCGCTCCACCAGTCGGACACGGTCGTTACCCGTGGCCTTGAGATCGAGCTCGCGCAGGATCGACCGCATGAGCTGGATCGGGGTCATGACCGGGTTGAGGATCAGCGCCGTGGCGTAGCCGTCGTCGAGCTCCTCGAGGACCTTACGGCACAGCGTGCTCTTGCCCGCGCCGACCTCACCGGTGATCTGGATGAAGCCCTTGCGTTCGCTGACCCCAAAGAGAATGTGCTCGAAGGCCTGCCGGTGGCGGCGGCTGAAGAACAGAAACCGCGGGTCCGGCGTGATGTTGAACGGCGGGGCCTCGAGGCCATAGTATTCCTGATACATGTGTCAATCGCCACCCGTCCAAAATTTACGGACGGCGGCAACCGATTGTAGTGCATTGCGATTCGCTGCGGCGAATCGCGGGTTTACCCGTGGCCCGTCTCTGCCCGTAGCCCCTGGACGTTGGCGTAGGTCAGCACGACGCCGAGCACGGCGATCCACCACTGCCCCGCCAGCAGGGCCCACAGGCCGATAGTCACCGTGAGGACGATCGAGAATACCCGCGCCGCCACGCGGCCCCTGTGACCGGCGACGATACCAGCGAGGGACGACGCGATGTGGCCGCCGTCGAGTGGAAGGATCGGAAGCAGGTTGAGGACCCCCCAGCCGAGATTGACCCAGAGCACGAAGTCGAGCACGCGCAGGAGGGACGGCGATGCGCCCGCGAACAGCCCCGCCGTACCTGCGAGCAGCACCCCGCCGCCGATGGCAATCCCCACCGCCGGACCGGCGGCGCTGATGAAGATCTGCTGGCCAGGGGTCAACGGACGCGGCCGCTGCCACCCGGTCATCCCGCCGAAGGCCATCAGCCGGATCCACGGTGCCATCCCGAGCCTGCGCCCGGCAAAGGCGTGCCCGAGCTCGTGGGCGAGGATACCGACCAGCACCACCACCACCCACACCACCATCCACAGCGGCTCCTGCCGGCCACCGATCAACCACGCAGTAACGAAGAAGAACGGGTCGATGCGCAGGGGAAAGCCAAAGATCTGCAGACCCCGGCGTTGGCCGGCCTCGGGGATTTGCTGCCACGGGTCTGCGGGTTGCTGGTCGTCATCCATCATGAAAGGAGTATAGGACAGCGATTCGCAGTATGATCGCGGCGGGGGTCGAAAATGACGCTGCAACTTTCAGGCGTTCACGTTCTCCTCACCTACACCTGCACCTCCGAGTGCGACCACTGCTTCGTGTGGGGCAGCCCTTGGCAGGAGGGGACCCTCAGCCTCGACCAGCTCGACGAGATCCTCCGCCAGGCCGGCGAGCTGCGGACGGTGGAGTGGATCTACTTCGAGGGTGGAGAGCCGTTCCTTTTTTACCCGGTATTGGTGAAGGCGGTGGAGCAGGCGGCCGGGGCGGGTTTCAAGGTCGGTCTGGTATCCAACGCCTACTGGGCGACCGAGAAACGCGACGCGCTGGAGTGGCTGCGGCCGTTCGCCGGTCGTGTCCAGGACCTCTCGGTCTCGAGCGATCTCTTCCATCACAGCGACGAGCAGGACCGCCTGGCCGAGAACGCGGCGGCCGCGGCCAAAGAGCTCGGGATCCCGATGGGCACCATCGCCATCGCGCAGCCGGAGGGCTCGGGGGCGGACAGTCCGGTCGGCCAGCTGCCGCAAGGGGAGTCGCCGGTCAGGTTTCGGGGTCGGGCGGCGGAGAAGCTCGCCGGTGATGCTCCCAAAAGGCCGTGGGAGGAGTTCACCGAGTGTCCGTGCGAGGACTTCAGAGACCCCGGACGGGTTCACCTCGACCCGCTCGGCAACGTCCACATCTGCCAGGGGATCTCGATCGGTAACGTATTTCGAAGCACGCTCGCAACCATCTGCGAGGCGTACGACCCGGAGGCCCATCCGGTGATCGGACCGCTCCTGGCTGGCGGTCCCGCAGAGCTGGTGCGGCGCTTCGACCTCCCGCACGAAACCGCCTACGCCGATGCCTGCCACCTCTGCTACGAGGCCCGGCGTGCGTTGAGGGACTACCTCCCGGACGCCCTCGGACCGGATCAGGTGTACGGTATCGGCCTCGACGCGTGAACCGTTAGCTGGTTCCCATCCGGAAACTCCGGAGGGGACAGCGCAGTTCTCGATGCGGAAACGAGCGATTTTTCTGCAAGGTCAAGGAAGGCAAGGATTTCCGCGGAGGCGTACTTGGGTACGCCGCACAAGGAAATTCGCCGCCTGACGCCGAGATTGCAAAAAAGCGCCGTTTCCGGACGGGAACTAGCTGACGGCGACCGGCGACTCGAACACCTGTTCGAGCCGTGTCCGGGTCGTCTCGGCCTCGTCGACAATCCGGTCGATGACCTTGGCCACCGAAGGCGTGTCATCGATCAGTCCCGTGCACTGGCCCAGGGGCAGCGCGCCTCGTTCGAGATCACCCCGCGTACAGCCGTTCTTGAAGGCTTCGAATCCGATCGCCATCCTCGCCATCTGCACGGATTTGCTGTAGCCCGAGAGGACGATGCCTGCGGCCAGCTTGGCCCACGGCAGACCGAGCAGGGCGGCGATCTCGCGCGAACGGAGCAGGGCGGACAGTGGATTCATGTGCTGGCGGATCAGCCGCTGCGCGCCAGGAGCATCGACGTAACGCGCGTCAAGGCCGTCGACCCGGTCCGTGTAGACGGTGTCGGCGACCTGGTGCTCGATGCTCGCCTGCTTGGCGCCTTCGTGGGCCGGGCTTTCGAGGGTGTTCATGAAGCGGGTCCCCATGGCGATACCGTCGGCGCCGAGGGCGAGCGCCGCGGCCAGCCCTCGGCCGTCGGCAAACCCGCCGGCAGCAATGATCGGGATCGACACCTGGTCGGCGAGCCTGGGCACCAGCACCAACGAGGTTATCTGGCCGCCGTGTCCCGCCGCTTCGTAGCCGGTGACGATCAAGGCGTCGGCGCCGTCGCGCTGCGCTGCCACCGCGTGCTTCTCGGTGGCCACGGTGGCGATGACCTTTCCACCGTAGGCGTGGGCGCCTTTGCAGATCCAGTCACCCTTGCCGAGCGAGTAGTTGATGACCGGCACCTTTTCGTCGAGCAGCACCTCGGCGTTCTTGCGGTTGCCCGGGAAGTAGAGCGTGACGTTGGCGGCGAACGGGCGGTCGGTGAGCTCGCGGGTGCGGCGCACCGCCTTAAGGGTCTCATCGGCGTCCAGCACCCCGGTGGCGAGAATGCCGAGACCGCCGGCGTTGGCTACGGCGGCCACCAGCTCGGGGGTGCTGATCCAGCTCATACCGGAGAGAACGATGGGGTGCTCGATGCCAAACAGCTCAGTGATCCGTGTCTTCATGCAACCCTCCCAAAACTCAAGCCGAGATTAACATCGCCAATGTGCAGGCGTCCTGAACCCACGAGGCAGGCGGGACGCCTGCACCACAAAGCCTCCGGTCAGCCTTGTGGGGCAGGTGAGACCGCTGTCCCACAAAGCCCCCGGTCAGCCTTGTGGGGTGAGACCTCTGTCCCACAAAGCTTCCGGTCAGCCTTGTGGGGCAGGCGTCCCGCCTGCCATTTGTGTGGGTTAGACTCCGCATGCCATGCCGAACCGCGCCCGAATCTTCCTGCTCACCGCCTGTGCCCTGTGGGCGGTGTCCTTCGTCGCCACCAAGGTGGCTCTCGAGGCGGCGCCGCCGCTGGTGGTGGTGACCCTGCGGTTGCTGATTTCCGCAGTGTGCTTTCTGCCGTGGATCGCGGCCACCGGCGGAGCGAAGGGACTAGGCGGCGGCCGCGGTCTACTGCGCCTCTTCGTGCTGAGCCTCTTTGGCACCAGCCTCCACTACAGCTTGCAGACCATCGGTCTCCAGTTCACCACCGCGTCCAACGCGTCGCTCTACACCACCACCGGGCCGATCACGATCCTTCTGCTGTCGGCGCTGGTGCTCGGTGAGCGCATAACGGCCCGCAAGGCTTTCGGCGTCGCCCTCGCGGTCGCCGGCGTGCTCGTCGTTATGGGCGCCGACACCTTGAGCACCCTCGAACTCGGCCACGTCAAGGGCGACCTCCTGGTCCTCGCGAGCCTCGTTATGTGGGGTCTGTTTACCGTTTACGGCAAGAAAATGATCGACGAGCTGGGCGCGCTGCGGGTGACCGCGTGGGTGACGGTCATCGGCGCCCTGACGATGATCCCGGTCGGGTGGACCGAGGCGCGCGCCACTGGCTTCAGCCTCGCGAACATGACGGTCGAGGCGTGGCTCGCGATCGCCTTCCTCGGCGTCGCCTGCTCGTTCCTCGCCACCCTCCTGTACTTCGTCGCCTTAGGGCTCTCGGAGTCTCAGAAGGTGGGGGTCTACCTCTACACCATCCCACCGATGACCGCGGTAGTGGCATCGCTCTACCTGGGCGAGACCATAACCGCCAACCTCATGATCGGCGCAGTGCTGGTAATCGGCGGCGTAGCCCTAACCGAACGAGGGTAAGCGAGCGGGGCATGCACCAACCACGGGTGGGTGGGTGGCAACCCGCCGGCGGCAGCGACCAGTTCCGAATCGTCGTGGTGGCGGGCCC
>JAOZUP010000206.1 GCA_029938595.1 Thermoanaerobaculales bacterium
GTCGGCGACGACGCGAGAGCGCGGGGTTTTCGGAATCAGGTCGACCTTCACCCGCCCGACCTTGAGGGAGGCTTTTCCGGTGACGAGTACGGGTCCGTCAACCGGCATGCCGTTGAGTGTGGTGCCGTTGGTCGAACCCAGATCCTCGACGGTGACACCGTCGTCGGAGCAGGTGAGCCGGGCGTGGTGACGGGACACGGTCAGATCGGGCAGCCGGAGATCGGCGTCGGGTGCCGAGCCGAGCACGTGTGCCCCAGGGCCGAAGGATGCCTCCCCCGTGCTCGTTTCCGACATCCATCTCAGCCGCCAGGCGTGGGACACCGCTGCCTCCGTTCCTCACTCCAGACAGTGTCTCATTTTCGAGACCCCGCCGGAGAGAGCGCCTATGACAAAATACACCAATCCGATATCAAAGCTCGGATGCTCCCACATGATTATTGCCACGAATGCCGCGGATGTCCAAGATCTTTTTTCCACCCCTTGTTCCCGACCTCCTCATTTCCTTCAAGGTGGGTAGAAAAATCCGAAATCCGAAATCCGAAATTTCTTGGTCGGCCGGGGGAGGGAGCGGAATTCCTAATTCCTAATTCCTAATTCCTAATTCTATGTGGGGCAGTACTCGTCCCGTCGCCGGGTGAGATCGGCGATCACAGCGCCCGTGAAGTCGAGCTCGGGGTGCTCCGCCGCCACCTCGGCCTTGTAGTCGGTGATGTCCAGCATCTCCAGTCGGCATTTGATGGTCTTGAACGGAGTCGGCAGGAGCTCCCCCGGGACCTGGATGTGGTGGAGCCCTCCCATGTAGGCGATCAGCATGCGACCCCCGGGGAGGGTCTCGAGGATGTCGGCAATGCCGCCGCGAATGGTCATCGGCCTGCCCAGCGAGTCGAGGCCGTCGGCCCTCTTCATCCGTCCTTCGGGCAAGATGATGACGATGGCGTTGGAGTCGATGCGGTTGAGAACCTGATCCCAGGTGTGGTCGCGTTGGCGGGTAACCACCACGACGTGACGCACTAACAGCGAGAAGAAGAGACCGACCCGCCGCCGCTTCATGGTCTTCTCCGCCACCGGCAGGACGCCGTGGCGGGCGATTTTCCACAGCAGGTTGATGGGGGCGTAGCCGGCCACGAGCGGCTCGTACAGGCTGGTGTGGTTGAGCAGAGCAACGATCCTAGTGTCGGTGGCGTAGTTATCCGGCTTGCCACCTATCCACTCTTCTTCGAGGTGGAAGAAAAGACGGCTCAGGATGTGAACCTTGAATATCACGAGAAAGGCGAGCAGCGACTTGATCATGGGTCGTTCCGTGTCACGAGAGACAGTGTACATATCCCGACCGTCGGCTATCAGCGATCAGCCAATCATCAATGGGTGGGTGGCGGAGCTGACAGCTGAGCCTCCTGCAAAATCGGATAGCTGTCATCCTGAGCCTTCCGGGGCCTTTCGGGCCAACAATACGAGAAATGACGACGGGTGGCCGGTCAGTGATCGCTATCGCTATCGGAATCGCAATCGCTATCGATGCGCCCCGTGCCAATTCGGCCATTCGATAGCGATACCGATAGCGATACCGATAGCGAGCTGGCGGGTTTGGTCCTCCTCAGACCGACAGTCCCACCTATGTCGTTGGAAGCGAGCAAAGCGAATCGAAGGATCCCCTGAAGTAGGAGAATGCCGACACATCAGCTTATCCCCTGCTTCGGGGGATCCCTCGACTCGGTCGCCGGACTCCCTCGCTCGGGATTACAGGAATATTGCATGAGGTTGAGCTGACCGCTGACTGCTGATCGCTAGCCCTGACTACCAATCGAAGACAAGACCGAGATAGGCGTTGCGGGTGGCGGCAGGAATCCACACGGGCTGCGAGCCGTCGTAGTAGCCGAAGGTGGTGAAGAGCTCGTCGGTGAGGTTGTTGACCCGGAACCGCAGGCTGATCCGTCGGGCGCTGAGCAACTGGGCGACCGTGCTCCCGAGATCGGCCTCGAGACCGAGATCGAGCGCCGTGTAAGCCGGGTTGACGCGGTGGATATAGCCGGGGGCGTTGCGGATCTCGGGGAACTTGCGCATGTCCTCGGTGTTGTCGAGGAAGAAATCGTCCACGAATCGGAGCTGGAGGAAACCGTCCACCGGTCCTGCGCCGCCGCGGAGTTCGAGGGTGCTTGTCCATTTCGGGCTGACAGGCAGCGAGTTGCCGGAGTGGTCGATGATCTCCCCGCCGTACCCGAACTCGATGAACTCGTCAATGGTGTTTTCGGCGTAGGCGGCGGAGAGCCGTCCGCTCCACCTCGGGAGGGGCGACCACGACACCTCGAGCTCGACACCCTGGTGGGTGGTTACCGCGCCGTTGGCGGTCACCGGGTCGCCGTTGTTGTCGAGGCCGCCCGCCCACACGATCGCGTTCGAGAAGTCGAGGTAGTAGAGGTTGAGTGAGGCGGCGCCCGTTTCCCAAACGTATCGCGCACCGAGCTCGTAATCGGTCAGCTTCTCGGGCTCGAGATCCTGGGGCGGCGGCGTCCAAAAGCTCTGGGGGTCGTAAATGTCGCGGAAGGCCGGCTCGCGGCCGCCGCGCGAAACATTGCCGTATATGTTCCACCGCTGGCTGGGGCGGTAGTTGAGGCCGAGACGCGGGAGGAGATAGGAGTAGGTCGTTTCGAATGACACATCGTTGATCTTGTCGTCGTGCAAATCGTAGGTCTGGGATGTCCAGGTGAGGCCGGCGAGCAGGTTCCAGCGATTGTCGAAGCGCCAGGTCTCCTGGATGAACGGTTGCAGCGAGACCTTGTCGAGCTCGTAGTCGTAGTACCGGTGATCGGGGGGCAGATCAGGAGGGTAGTGCTGCGCCCACTGGACGATGCCGTAGTGGCGGCCGCTGTGCAGCCTGATTGCAGCGCCGGTCTGGAGGGCCCCACGCCCGCTGCCGTGACGCCACTCGAGGTTGGGGATCCAGCCGCCGTCCCACTCGTCGACCTCGCGACGGCGAACCAGATCGGTGGTGTCGATAATCTCGCCGTCCGGCCCGGGGAACGGCGTCAGGCCGTACTCGGGGAACCACCGGTCCTCCTTGAACTGCTGGAAGTAGCCGTCGCCGGTGAAGAAGAAGAGGGTGTTCTGAAATACCAGATCGTCGGTCACCTGCCAGCTGTGGACGAGTTGGTAGTGGGGCTGGAAAAATTCGTCGATCTCACCCGGGTACTCCAGCGGGTTGTAGCGCCGGTCGCGCCGCTCGTCCCCGGTGATCTCCCCATCGAGGTATGCCTTCGGGATCCCTTCGAAGGCGAGATGGGTCTCCTCGGGCCCGCCGAAGAGGTTGAGGCGGAGGGTTGTCTTTTCTCCGTAGCGGACGAGTGATCCCGAGTAGTTCCACATCTCGGCCCAGGACTGATCGCGATAGCCGTCGCTCTTGACCTGAGAGTATCTGAAGGTCGCGGCCCAGCGGTCGTCCATGAGACCGGTGTCGAACTCGAGAGTCAGGCGGGATGTGTTGTAGGCGCCGCCGAGGGTGACGACGCGAAACCGTCGTGAGTCCGCGGGTTCCCTCGTCCGAAGATTGATCGATCCGCCGATGGCGCTGCCGCCATAGAGGGTGGTCCCGACGCCCCGTTGCACCTGAATGTCACCGGCGGTCGCCAGGAAATCCGCCAGATCGATGAAAAAGAGACCGTGAGAGTGGGCGTCGTTGAGGGGCACGCCGTTGATGCTGACCGCGGTCCGGCGCATGTCGAATCCCCGCAGGAAGAAGTACGAGTAGCCGATGCCGTTGCCCGAGTCGCTGTAGGCGTAGAAGCCGGGCACTGGCGAAAGGAAGATCGGCACGTCCTGCGCCCAGTATCGACGTTCGATCTCGTCGCGTTCCACATTGGTGACCGTGACGGGGGTTTCGCCGATGTCGGCGCGAAGGCCGGTGACCTCTACCTCACCGGCAAAAAGGGGCTGGGCCTTCAGACTGAGAAATGAGGTGTGCTCGAGATCAGTCAGGTTGAGGTCGAGGGATTGGTAGCCGGCGACAACGACCTGCAGCCGGAGAGAGGCTGGGGGAGGACCCGGCAGCTCGAGGGCGAATTCACCGGCGGCGTTTGTCACTGTTCTTTGGTCGATTCCCTGCGCACGGGCACGGATCTGGGCATCGGCAATGGGATCTGCGGTCACGGCATCGACGAGGGCGCCGCGCAACTCTCCCGCCGCCGCCAAGGTTGGAACGGCCACGATCATCGCGAGGATCAGGGTCTTTTTCAGAAGGTGCATGCCGCGACTCCCGGGATCGTTCCAACCAGGAATGGAGATCGGAAAGCCCGCTCAGGATGCGCTGCGGCATGGTGGGTGGGCGTCTCCAATTTCCTCCGCCGGTATGATCCGGATCAGGTTCGAGGGGTGTGCTCTCAGCCCTGCAGTAGTAGCGGGCACCCCCACGGAAACGCATTCGTGTCAGTACGCCAAAGAGCTGGATAAAGTATGGGTGCCGGTGGAGGTAGTGTCAACCGGAGAGTTAGGAATTAGGAATTAGGAATTAGGAATGCCGGGCACAGGGCCCTTAATTTCGGATTTCGGAATTTCGGAAGCGCCTCGGGGAACGATTCACGTTCACCGGAGGTGCCACTTTTGACATTGTTTGCACCCCGTTCTTTCAGGGCGGCAGGATGTTGCAGGCAAACAATGTCTAGCCCGCGTTTCTCATCAGCTTTCGTCGCGAGGGCAGCGAGGTGCCGTGCCCAGTGGTGTTTTCGACCCGAGGGGCGCGGAGTCGTACTAGACAGTACGTCGAGCACCCCGAGGCGAGAAAACCCCGCTGGGTGCGGTGCTTCGCTGGCCGCAGCAGAAAGCTGGTGAGAAATACGGGCTAGGGTGGCTCCTCACGGGAAGCGCGTTCGGAAACGGGGTAGGTGCCGGCGTGCCCGTCACTTCCCTGCTTCAGGCGCGCCTATTTTCTGGAGGGAATACCAGTGCGCCCAGGGTCCTCAACAGCACAATGGCGTAGAGCGCCGGCCCGTGGTGGCGCAGCGAGTAGAGGTCGAACTCGAGCTTGACCAGATGCTCCTCGGGCTCGGAGCAGTAGGGGAACTGAACCTGGGCCCAGCCCGTGAGACCGGGCCGCACCGAATACCGAAAGGCGTAGAAGGGAATCTCGTCCTCCAGCCGTCTGGCCAGCTCCGGCCGCTCCGGCCGTGGCCCGACAAGGCTCATCTCGCCGCGTAGTATGTTGACCAGCTGTGGCAGCTCGTCGATGCGCCACCGGCGCAGGAACCGCCCAAAGCCAAAGACCCTCTTGTCGTTGTCGCCCGAGAACTGCGGCCCGTCCTCCTCGGCGGTACGCCGCATGGTGCGCAGCTTATACAGGGTGAAGGGCCGTCCGAACCTGCCGAGGCGTTGCTGGATGTACAGCACCGGGCGGCCGTCCGAGAGCAGGATGCCGATGGCGGCAAATAGGAGCAGCGGTGCGGTGACGATCAGAAGGGCAGTGGCGGCCACAACGTCCAGGAGCCGCTGCACGTGGTGAAAGCCCGTGGTGGCGAGTGACGAGAAGTCGCCGGTGGCGATGAACCACCGTGAATCCACCTGTCGAACCGGGATCCTCCCGGTTAGCGCGGCGTAGGCGCCGGCCGAGTCGACAACGGTCGTGCCGCCGAAGTTGAGGGCTGCGAGGCGGTCGGCGGTGGAGTCGTCGGTGATCTGGGCAACGATCACGACGTCGGCGTCGGCGACGTCCTCGCTCGTGAGCCTCGCCTGGCCGGTGCCGTTGGGTGCGGGAAGGTGGCGGACGATATTGAAAGGGGGTGACGGGCGATCGGCCAGGACCTCCTCGAGCGCGCCGACGATGGGCCCGGTGCCGATCACCACGGCGCGGCGGGCCGACGAGCGGGGCCTCACCTCGTACCACAGGAGACGGAGCAGGGTCTGGATCGGCAGCGAGAAGAGGAGGGTGAGGATAAGCAGACCGCGACCAAAGCGCCATTGCAGCACCAGGTAGTTGCCGAGGGCCAGAGCCACCGCGAGGCTGATACCGAGCGCGGCCATCCGCGCCAACAGGTAGTCGCGGGTGCGCCAGGTCTCCGGGCGGTAGAGGTCGAAGGTGATCGCGAGCCCGAGTTGGGCGAGGACCGCATAGGCGATAAAGCCCGGATGGTCGAGGATTCGACCGAGCTCCTGTGGCAAGTGCCAGCTGCCGAACCGAATCCAGGCAGCAACGAGGCCGCCCGCCAGCAACAAACTGGTATCCATCGCCGCCAGCAAAAGCTGGGCCGGTCGCCGGTTGTCGGCAATTTCCTGCACGAGCCGATTCTTCGCTGCAAAGTGTTGGATGTCAACCATCGCGAGCCCGGTCTCTTCATCGCTATCGCTATCGCAATCGCTATCGATATCGAAACTTCAGGTCGGTTGCGTCCGCTTCGATAGCGATAGCGATTGCGATAGCGATACCGATTGCTGCCCCCCTGGTGTCTTGGTGGTTAGCAGGGGATTGGGGGCGGCAAATCCGAAATCCGAAATCCGAAATCCGAAATTTCCGGCGCAGCCGGCCACCGAATGAACCCTCATTCACTGCAATTCTCCCGTCTGCTTGGAGTTATGTCTGAGCAACTGAAAAATAGCTTGTCACTTTTCTTCACAAGCTCTATACTCCTCGGCGTGAGAAACCCCCTCAGGGTTTCGTCGTGTGGTGAGATTGACGAACTATGACCGGGCCGAGGTTCCGACGCTGTGTTGATCGGCATCTCCGCCACAGAAAGAATGGGAGGCATCGATGTCGACTCTGAAAGAAACCCTGTATAAGAAGATCGAGGCGCACCGGCCGCGGACGGTCCGTCTGCTCAAGGAGCACGGCGACGTCAAGCTGTCTGACGTCACCATCGCGCAGGCGATCGGCGGCGCGCGCGGCGTTCGCTGTTTGGTGACCGACGTGTCCTACCTCGATCCGTTTGAAGGCATCCGCTTCCGGGGTCGCACGATCCCCGAGACCTTCGAGGCGCTGCCAGCCGTTGACGGCCAGGAGTACCCGAACGTCGAGGGATTCTGGTACTACCTCATGACCGGAGACATCCCCACCGCCGAACAGGCCGAGGCGGTGGTTGCAGATTTTAAAACCCGTCGCCAGCTTCCCGACTACGTCAAGGACGTGCTCCGCGCTATGCCGTCCGATACCCACCCGATGACCATGTACTCGGCCGGCATCCTTGCCATGCAGCGCGAGTCGATCTTCGTCAAGAGCTACAACAAGGGCATGTCGAAGATGG
>JAOZUP010000207.1 GCA_029938595.1 Thermoanaerobaculales bacterium
TCACCCTTGACGAGGCGATCGACGAACGCGGGGAACCATGAACCGTCCGGAGCCTGGATCTTCCACCCGTTGACGAAATATGTGGGGGTGGAGTTCACGCCCAGCTTTTTGGCGAGGCTTATCTGCCCGTGTACAGCTTCAATTGAGGGCTTTTTCAGATAGCAGGCCCGGAATGCGGTCTCGTCCAAACCCCGTCCGGCAATGAAGTCCAGCGACGTGGGCGTCACGAGGGAAACCTCCATTTCACGCTGAAGGCTGTAAAAGATTTCTTTGAACGGGATCAACGCCCCGGGGTTCTGGAGCGCGATGCACCAGGAGGCGCTCGCGGCGCGAAACGACCAGGGATGGATCTGGGTCAGCGGGTAGCTCACCATGCCATGACGAACGGCGCCCGCGTGCTTGCCGAGCGCCATCTGGATGATCGGCCACTTGCCTTTGCAGGCCGGACACTCGAAATCTGAAAACTCGACGATCTCCACCTTGGAGCCGGCGCCATCCTCGGTGTCCCACATGACGAGGCCACTCTCGGCAAAAAGTCGCCGGCGAAAGGCCACCGGATCTTCGTCGAGGGGCATCTCCGAGGCCATCACCACGTACTTCCCGTCGGCGGTGATCGCAGCCGGGCGTCGAGACTCTCCATACCCGGTATCGACCACGAGGGTCAGAGGGATCAGCGCGCTCGGACGACGCGGCCCGGCATCCCACTCCAATCTCACCTTGAGATTCATCGACGCCTTGAGGGCGTCGGGCAGGAAGCTCTCGAGAAAGGTTTTTACGGCGGCCGGCTCGGCCCCCACACCCTGAAACGGCAGCTCGCCGACACTGCCGAGCCACGCGGAGTTGGTCGTTTCGTCGACCAACACCGTCGGTTGCCCCGTCAAAAACCTGCTCGCACACGTACGCTCGACTGTGACGATACGATAAGACCCGGATGAGGTCTGGTGGCGGGTATTCTCCACCAGCCTGAAGGTCGAGTCCGGATACCAGGCGAGGGCACGCTGGACGAATCGCAGCGTCTTGGCATCTGGTTCCGGCGCCTCCCTATCTTGCGCGATTCCGGTCGCGGCCACCGAAAGAAGCAGCACGCAGGCAAGTGTTAAATTTCGACGGAGTCTCATCCTCATTTATTTCTCCCATTGAGATTGTAACAGCCGCTCGAGGAGAGGAGCTGTTAGCCCGCACTTCTCACCGGGTGTCGGCTGTGGCTACTCGGCCTCGGCTGTCTCTTTACCCTCGTCGGACGACAGCACGGGCTCGGTCCCCGGCAACAGACCCAAGGCTTCACGCAGCTTGAGCTCGAGCTCGTCGGCCACGTCCGGGTTGTCGAGCAGGAACTGGCGCGCCGCCTCACGACCCTGGCCGATACGAGCCTCGCCGTAGGAGTACCAGGATCCCGACTTCTGCACCAACCGATGCTCGACACCGAGGTCGAGGAGCTCGCCGGTGAAGGAGATGCCCTGGCCGTAGAGGATGTCGAACTCGGCAACCTTGAACGGCGCCGCGACCTTATTCTTGACCACCTTGGCCTTGGTACGGTTTCCGATGACCTTGTCCCCCTGCTTGATCGAGCTGGTGCGCCGGATGTCAATGCGCACCGAAGTGTAGAACTTGAGGGCCCGCCCCCCGGTAGTAGTCTCGGGGTTGCCGAACATGACGCCGATCTTCATCCGGATCTGATTGATAAAGATGAGGCTGGTGTTCGACTTGGAAACGATACCGGCAAGCTTGCGCAACGCCTGTGACATGAGCCGCGCCTGCAGACCCATCTGCGCGTCCCCCATGTCGCCTTCGAGCTCCGAACGCGGGACGAGCGCAGCCACCGAGTCAATCACGATGGCATCCACCGATCCCGAGCGGATCAGAGTCTCCGCGATCTCCAACGCCTGCTCGCCGAAATCCGGTTGTGAGATCAAGAGCTCGTCAAGATTTACCCCGAGGTTTTCGGCATATTCGGGATCGAGGGCGTGCTCTGCATCAATGAACGCTACCAGTCCGCCCGCCTTCTGCGCGTTGGCGATGATGTGCAGAGCGAGGGTCGTCTTGCCCGAAGCCTCGGGTCCGTAAATCTCGATCACCCGGCCACGCGGCACACCGCCAACCCCGAGCGCGGCGTCGAGGGTCAGCGACCCGGTGGGGATGACATCGATCCGCATCTGCGATTTCTCGCCGAGACGCATCACCGAACCCTTGCCAAATTGGCGTTCAATCTGACCGATGGCGGTCTCCAATGCCTTCATCTTGTCGGTCTTGTCATTCTTCTGACTCATAAGAAGCTCCTTACTGCGGATGCAGCGTGGCGGGACCCCGCCATCGTAGAAGCGTCGGTCGCATGCGTCAAGATCCCTGGCCCGCACTTGTCACCAGAGTTTCTGGATGGGAACGGGCTAGTTCCCGGGCTCGAACGCGATCTCCGACAGCACCACGCCCAGCTCTCGGTGGTCGGCCCCACCATTGCTCGCCGGGGTGTAGGGATCGCTCACGATCTCAACCTCCACCCGCCCCCCCTCGGCCTCACTCCCCAACACCTCGACGTCAAAGAACGCCGGCTTCTGGCCGATATCGAGGGGCCCTGTGGCGCGGCGGCCAGCCACGAATAGGACGGTACGTGCCGGCGTCGGTCGCGGCGCCCACAGTCGGAGTCGGAGTCGACCCTCCCCGGCGGGCGCCCGCAGGACCCCCCGTGGGCCCAGCCACACCCCCTCGCCGGCGCCGGCAAATTCCTCCGCACCGTAGGCACCCTCGAGCTCCACCTTGATCGCATCACGCTGCCAGGGGTGGGCCACCGCCCCCGTCCAGGGCCCCGCCGGGCTGAGGGACCGCAACTCGTACAGCTGCAGGGCCAACGGACGCTGATCCTCACCACCCGGCGGGAAGGCGGCGGCGCGGGTGAAACGGAGCTCGGCAACCTTGTCGACCGCGGCCGGAGGGATCCGGAGCCACAGTCGTTGCTCGCCTCCCTCACCGTCGAGGAGCGCCATCTTCTGCCCGTTGATCTCGATCACCACCGGTGCCGGCCCCGGTGCCGGCCGCAGCGCGATGCTGAGCTGGGTTCCCTCGCCGAGCGGCGGCAGCGCCATCACCGCCTCGACGCGCCCCCACATGAATCTCCGGCCGCTCGACTCGCGCTCGGTCGAATACCAACCAGAAATTGGCAGCGGGGTATCCTCGATCACCCAGGCGTTGAGGAAGCGGTCCTGGGTCAGTGGTCTGAGCCGATCCGAGACGCCTCCCCAATGCCGCTCTTTGCCCTGCAGCGAACCGGGGTAGAGATCACGGTGGACAGTGGCCACCACCCACGCGCCATCGACCCCGGCCCACTGCCCGGGATCCCACGGCGACAGGACCCACGGCGGGTTCTCCTCGCCCCGCCACTCGAGCAGGTGCCACAGATATGAAGCAAAGGGATGGAGCTCGGGCTCCAGCACGACCGTTCGGCCAAAAATCAGCGCGTCAGATCGCGCCTCCTGCACCGCGATCCAGGCCGGAAGTTGCGTGGAGTGCTGTTCCGCCACGAGCGGCAGACTGTCGTATCCGAGCCACGCCGCCAGACCCAGGAGCCCGACGCACCCCACCGTTACGGGCGCGGTCGCGGCGGCACCCGCCACCAGCGGCGCGAGCGCCATCTGCACACCCGCGGCATAGCGGCCGGTGGTTCGGTTCTGCATCCACACCAGCTGCGCCACCGCCGTCACCAGAACCACGGCCCACAGCAGCGCGCTCCGCTTATCGACCCGGCGCGCCCATACGACAATGCCGAGCGTCGCCGCTGCAAGAAGCACGGTCGCCGGCACCACGCCGCCAAGTCCCTTCACCAAACCGAGGTCGGCGTACCCCCCCGCATTGCCCACGAGACGCGAGAAGTGACGTTCGGAGTGAGTGACGAAGGGTGCGACAAGGGCGGCCCACCCACCCTCGGCGCGGGCCATCAAAAACACGGCGATCGCAGTAAGGGCGGAGCCCGCCGCAACCCCCGGCAACAACCGCCGCCACGGTCTCACCGACCACACAACACCAATCCACAGAAGCGCGAGAACCGGCAGGAGGTTGGGACGAACGAGGAACGACGCGGTCACGAGAAGACTGAACGCGGTGACCCGGCGTCCCTCGAGACCGCCGGCGGCCACCACTGCCGCACCAAGAGCGAGCACGGCGGCCGCGGTGGTCGAAAACCCACGCACCGCATAGAGCCACGGCCCCGGGGCGGCAAGCACCACCAGCGCCGCCGCCACCGCCACGGCAGGCGGCGCCACCCTTCGGCCGAGCGCGGCCAGCAGCCACAGCGCGATGACGGAGAAAGCCGCCGAAGCGAGTTGAAGGGCGAGCAATGGATCACCCGCGATGGGCGTCAGCGCATGACCGATCGCGAGCCAACCCGGGAAGCCGGGTGGGTGCGGGAAGTGGGCCGCGAGCTCGAAGTGAAGGATGCCGCGTGCAAACAGCGTTTCGTCCCACTCCCACGGACCGTTGGCGAGGTAGGCGAAGCGCGACCAGATCAGAAGCACGGCGGTCGCCGAGGTGAGCAGAACATCGAGGGGGCGGCGCGGCAGCCGGAAGAGGAGCAGGGCGTCGATCAAATCGCTCGCAGTCTTCACTGCGGAACCTCCACTAACTCGTCGGAAATCCGCTGCTGGAGATCGTGCTCGAGGACCAGGGACGAAATCTCTTCCGTCCTGCGCGCCTCGGAAAACGGCGCTGCGCAGGCATCGGGCGACAGAGGTGCCAGGGTCCCGACATCCAGGCACCTGCCACCTTCGAGCGAGCCGTCTCCCTGCAAAAAGAGGCGGCGCGCATCGCGCCAGCATCCGTATTCCCCCACCACCGGCCCGTCTCCGGGCTCACCGAGCAGGTTGCGCCCGATGAAGGCATACGGTGCGGGGTCGACGCCCAGCAGGGCGAGTACAGTCGGGGCCACATCGATGTGACCCGCGGGCGCCAGCCGCTCACCGCGCAGCTCCGGAACTCCCGGCACGCTGATGAACAGCGCCACCTCCTGGCTCAGATACCAGCCTGCCGGGTCGAACGTCGCACCCAATGCCGACGCGATCTCCGGCCGCCATTCAAAGCCGGCGTCGTGGTCCCCCCAGATCGCGATCAGCGTGTTGTCGGCCAGTCCCTGCCGTTCGAGATCGGCCACGAACTCGGCCAGGGCCTGGTCGAAGAAGTGCATGGTGTGGAGGAAGTTGCCAAACGGCGTGCCCTGCCAGCGGCCGACGTCGAGTTCCTGGAGATGCTCCGGGAATCCCTCGAAGGGGTGGTGGAGGGACAGGGTCAGGAGATAGGCGGCGAACGGCCGCTCCATTGATCCCAACCGCCGTGCCATCTGCTTCAGGAAATCGCGGTCTGACAGCCCCCAGCCGACGTTCTCACCGGCTGAGAACTCATCGGCAAAGAGACTGGTCGAAAAACCGTAGGCAGGATGGGTCCGGCGTCGGTTCCAGAAGGCGCCGTCGTAGGCCACCGCCGACACCGAGTGGTAGCCGCGTCCGCCAAGCACCTCGGCAATCCCCGTAAAGTCGTTGCCCTCGAAACGAAACGCGGCCGCGCCGCCGGCAGCCGGCGTCAGCGAGACCTGGGTTGCCAGCTCCGAGTCCGACGACCGGCCCTGGGCCGTCTGATCGGTGACGTTGGAAAACCACAGCGCCTCCTCGGCCCAGCGGTTGAGGAACGGAGTGACCTCTCGACCCTCGATTTCGAGCCCGACCACGAAGGCCTGCAGGCTTTCCACCTGCACCATCACCAGGTTGGCGCCTTCGGCGGCGCCGAACCAGGGCCCGACGCCCGCCCGTAGAGGCGCTCGATCGCGGAACCACTCCCTCGTCCCGGCAAGAGTCTCGGTGTCCAACTCGCGGTTGAAGACCCGCCGCGCCAGGAGCACGCCGGTATCTGCGGCGTGCAGATTCAGTACTCCGGTCTCCCGCGCCACCATCACCCTGCGGAAGACCTGCCGATAAAGACCGGGCTGGGTCACTGCGAGCCGGACTCCCGCCAGGGCGCCGGCAAGCAGGATCACACACAGGACGACGATGACGACCCGCCGTCGCGGGTGGACGAGGCGGCGCAGGCGGGCCGCGCTGAGCACTAGCACCACACCCGCGATGAGATCGAGCCAGAACCAAATGTCCCCGGGTTCGAGGAGGCTGCGAACGCTGGCCTCGACGCGACCCAGCTGAGGAGCGGACAGGAGCTCGGCCGGCGACGGCAGATCACCGAAGAATCGCAGGTGAACCGCATCTGCCCACAGCACGAGGGTTGTCCCCGCCGCAAGGCCCCACCGAGCCCAGCCGCGGAAACGCTCGGGGAGCGCCTCGACGGCCAACAGGCATGCCGCCGCACCTCCGCAGATCATGAACCAACCGCCTGTGGTCGCGGGGAACCCCGCTGCGGCCAGGACGATTCCCTGTTTGACCGCCAACGCGCCGAAACACCACAGGACATCGCCGACGGCAAAAATCACGACCCACCGTCGCGACCTCCCGCCACCCACGGCCACCGCGGCTGCCGCCGCGAGAAGGCTCAGCAGCGCCCACCATCGCGGGTCGGAGACGGGGTCGGATACCACCCGCACCGCGTCTACCGGCGGCGGCGCGGACGCGCGTTCCGAGAACCAACACACACCCTCTTCAACCACGTCCCACTGCAGGCGGTAGCTCCCCGGGCGCTGTGGAGCGACCAACAGCGCGTCGATCTCGACCGTTCCGCCGGGTCCAACCTCGCGCGGAAACCGGGTGCGGCGTCCGTCCCAGTCAACGATGGCACCGTCACGGTCAAGCCAATGATAGGAGACAGCAAAACTGCCGTCGGCGCGCCAGGTGAGCCGGCCCTCGTTGCCAATTTCGAGGTTCACGCGAATCGCGGCGCCGGCCGCGAGGACGCGGGGCGCTCGGCCCCGAGCTATCGAGAAGGCGTGGTCGTCAACCGGGAGTGCTGCGTCAGCCGCAACTCCAATCCAGCCGGAGATGATGATCCCCGCCGCGATAACCACAACCCGCCAACCCATCGGTGACGCGAGTATACCGACCGCAGTAAACACCCGGTGAGAAGAGCGGGCTAGATCACGTTCGGAAATAACACCACAAACGCCAGCCAGGCCACCGCCAAGGTCAAGACGAGGTTGAAGGACTGC
>JAOZUP010000008.1 GCA_029938595.1 Thermoanaerobaculales bacterium
ACGACGTCTCGCGGTCCTCGCGACGAGGCCCTCCGCAACAGCGCCACGCCGACTGTGGGTCCCGGCGGAGGATGCGAGCTGGGGGCCGGCAAATCCGAAATTCGAAATTCGAAATTCGAAATTCCTTTTTCGTGCAAACGAAAAAGAGGCGCCGCTGGGCGGCGCCGTGCAAAGTGGAAATGAAGTGGATTGAAAAGGGGAGTTACTTCTTGGTGGTTGTCCGCTTGACCGCTGGTGCCTTCTTGGTGGTGGTCTTCTTTGCGGCGGGCTTCCTGGTGGTGGCCTTCCTTGCGGCGGGCTTCCTGGTGGTGGTTCGGGGTCTGGCGGTCTCTTTTGTCCGCAGCTTGTCCACCGCGGCGGTGAGATTCTCGACCTTCTTGGTCAGGGTTTCGATCTCTTCCTTGGTCGGGACGCCGATGCGGTGGATGACGTTGGTGACCTGGTCGTCGACGGTGCGACCGAATGTCTCCCAGTAGCTCTCGGCGACGACCTTCAAACCGGCGACCGTACCCTTGGCCTTCTCCATCTGCTCCTTCGTCTGTTTCCTGCTGCGGCTCTCGAGCTTCTCGCCCTTGGTGACCAGGTCGCCGAAGAACTTGGTGCCTTCGTTCTCGGCCATGGCCACGGCGCCGAGACCGGCCAACCAAACCTTGTGTGCCGAATCCATGATGTCGTTCGGAATCTTTTTCGCCTTCTTCTTTGCCATTGTTGCTGCCTCCCTGCCGATGTTGATTCGGCGGTCGTGGCGCTGGAGCGCCTGTTTTTCGGATTCAACGTCGATTGCCGCTATGCGGCATAACCTACATGCAGAATATAACGCACTGCGGCAAGAGTGTCAAGGAAAAATTGCCGCGATGCGGCAAAAAGTTTTTAAATGACTACATTAAAACCGGTTATGGTGAGTAGAATCGAGGAAAAATTTGTTTTTTGAGGTGGTTTTCAGAACGGTCATCCTTGCCGCAAAGCGGCAAAGCCTGCAAGAAAAGATCCCGTTGGTTGTTGCTACTCCCAGCCCTCGGGGAACTCGGTGTCGACGTTGATAGCTGATTGGACCAGCTCCTTGGCGGCTTTCGCGTAGGGTAACAGAGCGAAAAGACTGCCCTTGGCAAGTTTGAGCTTGCCTCCCATGAGGCCGACGATCGGGTCGGTCTTGCCGGCGAGAACGCTCTTCCACGTTGGGGGGGTTGCTTTGATCACGTATGGCGCTGCCTCGAGGTCGGCGGCGGACCCGGCCCGGGCCCCGCGGCAGTCGCCGTGCCAGAGATCGGCGATGACGATACGTTCCTCCGGGATGCCCATGTCTGCGTCCGGCGTCATCTGCAATGCGATGGCGCCCTCCCATTTCGTGGCGGCCTTCTTATATTTCTCGTTGTTGTTGATGCTGTCATTCCAGTGCTGTGCCCACGGGTCGGTGAAAATCTCTGTTGCCATGTGTCCTCCATTGTTTGCCGGCAACAGAATAGCCGACGCACCGGCAGGTCTCAAGGTGTGAGGAGGCAAGTTAAGAGTGGAGAGTTAAGAATTGAGAGTTTCAAGAGAACCGTTCCCTAACTCTGAACTCTCAACTCTCAACTCTTAACTCTTAACTATTTAACCCTTATAGTCACTCCGTGGAATCGCTCAAGTGCGACCCGTGACGTAGTGGACCGCGTCGTCCCGGAACCTCCCGACGTAGCGCCGGAACGGTTCGGTGACGGTTTGCGGCACCGGCAGATACATCAGGCGTCCGGGCGCTTCCTGGGTGGCTGCAAAGAGCCACGACGCAACCTGATGAACGTTGACCCGTGCGATGTCGCGGCGGCTGAAGGCATTCGCGAGGTAGATAGGTGCAAGGTTGCGAGCCTCGGGCTCGGCGAGACTGACGGTCCAGGGGTGGGGGCGAAGATCGAGCGAAATGCGGTCTCGAGCCTCCGGTCGGCGCCGTCGGATGGCGAACAGGAACAGACGGTTGAACGCGTTGGCCATCAGGCGGGGGTTGATGCAACGGATTGCGGGGACGAAAAACAGGTGCTGACGCTTGGGGGCGTCGTCGCCGATCTGGTCGAATGTTCCATCGATCCCGTCCTTGAGGCGCACGAGGTCGGTCAGCAACTCGCCGTCACCAGTGCGTAGACGGAGAGGGAAACGCCAGAAGGGAACAAGGTCCCAACCTGGCTCCTCGGGCCACGGAATATGGCCGTACTCCACGTCCACTTTACGACCTTCGGTAACCCCGCAGATGCGGTGGCAGTTGTGGCAGAAGTGGAGAATGGCGTCGGGATCGAAGGAAAACTCGTGCCCGCATGTCGGGCACTCCATGGGCACGAAACGAAGTCCTGAGCCTGACTCTCGTGCCGCCTGCGGTAGCTCGGCGAGCCGGGTTGGGTCGAGCGCCGGCGCCGGTCCGGCAACCGAACCCGCGGCGCTGTCGAGGAGGACGGTTTCGTCGATGTCCGGACCGCGCACCTCGGCGATCCACCATGGTCGCCACACAACCGCCGTCACCTCGCGTGTGAACCTCGAGCCGAGTTTGATGGCCTGAATATCGCGGGCCAGGCGTTTTCGGTCGAGATCGCCGAATGCCAGGGCCAAATCATCGTCATCTCCCTCGAGTGGCATGGAGAGCAGCTCGGTTGAGAGGTTGGCCGCCGGCTCCAGCGCCCTCAGGTAGCTGAGCTTTCCCATCGGTGGAAGATCGACCGAGGTGACGGCGCTGACGGCGGCCTCGATAGTTCCGATATCAAACCGCAAGAGCTTCTCCTGGTCGCGTTGCGAACGTCCGAAAGCAGCCTGGTACAGCGTTCCCATGCCGTGTCGGTAGGGTGTCAGAAAATGCAACGTGGTGCCCACATGGAGGTTCTGCTCAAGCTTCGATCGATAGTCGTCGGCCTTTCTCGAAACCATGGCTTCGGCCGTACTGATGGCAGCGTCGAGCTCCGGCCGGTTGACGAGGGCGCCCGACGGACTCGCCTCGGTGGCGCTCCCCGCGAGGGGGGCGACGGTCCTGCGATAGAGGTTGAGGTAGTAGCGGTATCGATAATGGTCGAGAAGGGCTTCGCGTAACACATTGGCGTCGTACACCCTTTCGGGCAGGGTCACGAACAGGGTCTCCTCGTGACCCACGACAAGGTGGTCGCTGCCGCAGAAGGAGCAGTGCGCCATGTGGTGGAGCACCGGAACGGGCACCGCTGCTCCGCACTCGGAGCATTTCACCTCGACGCAGTAATGGGTCTCGATGACTGTCTCGTCTTCATCCTCGGTTGCCGGGAGATGTCCGGCATGCGGTGCCGGTTTTCGAGATGCCGGCGAGTCGGATTCGGGAATCCTCCTGCGCAGCTCCTCGACTTTTCGGGCGCTGCCCGCAAGCGGACTCAACGAGGTGTGGAAAAGGGCCCAGCATCCGCCAACCATCATGCTCGGGGCGTACATCCAGATATCTTGAATCCCTCCGACGAGGATTAGGCTGACCTGCGCGAACACCACCCCAAACACGATCTCGATCGTCGGTCGTCCTGCAGCTGCGAGCCCGGCACCGGGCAGGATCGCGTTGAGAGCGATCAAAATCTGTGGTCGCGGGTTTTTCGGTCGAAGCAGGGAGGCGGCCAGCACGGCAGCCAGCGGTGGCACCAGGAGCGAAACGATACCCCAACCTGGAGTCACAGGAGGTCCCTCACATCGACTTTGCCGTGGGCAAGCGCTTTGAGGAGAGGTACGAGCTCCTGGGTGTCGTCGATGCAGTATTCAGGGTCGGCAAGAGCTCCTTCGAGAAGGGAGGAAAGGGCATGAAATGCGATCTGGTCATCGCACTCGGAGGTCAGAACCGCTCGGCAGGCGTCAAACTCCCCGCCCTGGGGAATGGCACCCGCCAGCACGCGTTGTACGAGACATCGGCGTATTTCTCGGAGTTTTGTGCTCATCGCCGTCTCCTATGATAGCGATCCCGGAGCGTTCTTCACCGAAAGGAGGTCCCTTTGATTGATCTACGTGGCAAGAGAGTGATTATTTCGGGTGCTTCGAGCGGAATCGGCCTCGAGACGGCAAGAATACTGGTTCGCGGTGGTGCTGAGGTTGGGCTGGTTGCACGAAAGGCCGAGCCCCTGGCGGCCGCTGTCGAGGAGCTCGGTGACGCGGCGTGGGCGCGAACGGGCAATGTCGCTGACCCGGATTCGGTTCGCGGGCTTGCCCAGGAAGCTGCGAAGCGTTGGGGAGCGGTCGACGGTCTCGTCAACAGTGCTGGAATCGCCCCAATGGCGACCCTCGATGGGACCGAAACCGAGCTCTGGGACGAAACCTTTGCAGTCAACGTGCGCGGGCCTTTTCTCCTCTGTCGTGAACTCGGGGAGATACTTCATGAGGGGGAGGGGCCGGCGGTTGTCAACGTATCCTCCACCCTGGCTGTCAAGGCGATTCCGGGCATGGCGGCGTACAACGCGAGCAAGGCGGCGGTCAACCAGCTCACCAGATCGTTGGCCCTGGAGTGGGCGCCGCGGGTGCGGGTTAACGCGGTCATGCCGGCGGTGGTGGACACGCCGATTCACGCGCTGCGTGGTATGACCTCTGAGCAGGTGCAGGAAATGGGGGGGCTCCACCCGCTCGGCCGGGTTGGACGACCAACCGACGTGGCAGCGATGATTGCCTTCCTACTCTCGGACGAAGCGTCGTGGATAACCGGATCGATCATCCCTGTTGACGGAGGGATGCTCGCCGGCTGACGCCGCCCACTCATCCGGATACCGGATACCAGATACCGGATACCAGATACCAGATACCAGATTCACGCAACCACCCCTTGACATCGAGACGGGTGAATTCATGATTTCGTCGCATCCGGCATCACGATTCCGGTGCAATGATCTCGATCTGCCGAGAGTCGTCGTCGTTGGTGCTGATTCGCACTCGCCAGATTCGGGCATCGGTTGGGATCCACGTGGCGAGGGTATTTTTCGGCCACTCGACGGCAACCACCGCGGTGTCGTCGGAAAGCACATCCTCGAGGCCCACCTCGCGAAGATCCGCGATGTTCTCGCCGAGGCGATAGAGGTCGACGTGGTGGAGTGTGGTGATGCCGCGTGCACTGCAGTCGTAGGTCTGAAGGAGGACGAAGCTCGGTGATGAAACCGCCTCGGCATTGCCGCTGAGGCCCCGAAGCAGTCCCCGCACCAGGGTTGTCTTGCCGGCGGCGAGGTCACCCTCGAGGAGCACGACGTCGCCGGCGCGGAGATGATCGGCAAGGTTCGTCCCGGTGGCCTCGGTCTCTTCGGCAGAGGCGGATGTGATCGGCTCGGCGGTGTTCACGACGTTTCGAGGTTCAGCCAGGCCCTGGCAATAAGTTTCGGCAGCTCTGAGGCCGGGACCGCTGCGGGATAGGTCTCGCCGCCAAGCTCTCCCGCCCGCCCGTGCAACCAGCAACCGACCAGCGCTGCGCGGACCGGTTCCAGACCCTGTGCGAGCAAGCCGGCGATGGTTCCTGTGAGGACGTCGCCGGATCCTCCGGAGGCGAGACCGTCATCGCCCGTCGGGTTGATCCAGACCTCGCCGTCGGGATCGGCGATAACCGTCCGGAAGCCTTTGGCGACGACCACTGCTCCGGCCCTCGATGCTGCCTCGCGCGCGGCGGCTACCCTGTCGCCGACCACTTCATCGGTAGAGCAGTCGAGCAGTCGCGCCAGCTCGCCCGGGTGTGGGGTCAACACAGGTGGTTGCTCACGACCGGCCAATCGCTCCGGCCGGCCCGCGAGGAGATTGATGGCGTCGGCGTCGAGGAGCAGAGGTCCCCCCCACGTGTTGAGGACCCACTCCAGGGTCTGCGCGGCGCCGTCTCCGGTTCCCATCCCGGGACCGGTGGCGATCGCGGTCATGCGCTCGAGAAGCCTTTCGAGACCTTCGGGACCTGCCATTTCGCCGCTGTCGGTAGCTGCCAGCGGGTGGGTCATAGCTTCCAGACACGCTCCATCCACCACGGGTATTGCCGGTTGCGGCACGGCCATCGTGACGAGCCCCGCGCCGGCGACCACGGCAGCCTGTCCGGCCATCGCCACGGCCCCACCACGCCCCTCGGCGCCCGCCACGATCAGGAGATGACCGAAGTTTCCCTTGTGCGAGTTGGCCTGCCGCATCGGCAGGAGCAGGGCGACGTCTTCAGGCTCGATCCAGTGAAAGACGC
Source organism: Thermoanaerobaculales bacterium (assembly GCA_029938595.1). GTDB lineage: Bacteria > Acidobacteriota > Thermoanaerobaculia > Thermoanaerobaculales > Sulfomarinibacteraceae > Sulfomarinibacter. Next base: position 6,143 of record JAOZUP010000008.1, read on the forward strand.
AGCCGGTCTCCAGGACAGTGTCGGGGATACCGATGTCGACCACCGCCACCTCACCGCAGCAAAGACATGCTGGGGGTAGTACATGGCAGAGCTTGAGAGCGGCAAAGGTCACTGTCAACTCTGAGGGCATTACCGGTCCCGGGATTTCGGCTGACGAACCGTTGAGCCCGGTGGGCACGTCGACCGCAACCACCTTCAGACCGGCCTCTCCGATGCGTTCCACGACCTTGGCCAGCCGTCCGCCGAGCGGTCGGTCGATGCCGGTGCCGAGGAGGGCGTCCACGACGAGGTCCGGAGGGTTAGGTTCGAGCTCGGCATCGAGAGCTGCGAGATCCTCGCCTTCGATGACAACGATCGGGACACCGACCGATTGTGCCAGCCGGAGGTTTTCGGTGGCGTCCGGACTGAGGGTGTCAGGATTCGCGAAGAGCAGCACCTTGATTTCGAGATCGCTGCCGGCCAGGAGGCGGGCCGCCGCAAGCCCGTCACCACCGTTATTACCGCGGCCGCAGAGAATGAGGATTCGCCGGGCCTTCGGGAAACTGTCGCGCAAGGCATCGACCACGCCGGACGCGGCGTTCTCCATCAAATCGAGGCTGGGAATGCCCATGTCTTCGATGGTGTGTCGATCGGCTTCGCGAATCGCCTCGTTGTCGAGCACGGGGAGCATTGCCACCTCCTCAGTAGATTGTACTCGCCATCTTCCAGCGAAGAACATGCGGGCGGGGATTAACCCCGCCCCTACGGTTCTCATTGTAGGGGAGGGGTTTATCCCCTCCCAGCTAATTGCCAACAGCTAATCGCCCCCCCAAGGGGCGATTTCCGTCGGTGGACCAATGTCGAAGAGGATGGATGCCTCCCCCCACTCGTCGATGAGTGTCTGGATGTGCTCCATGATTTTGTCTCGGCGCACCATCAGGGCGCTGATCTCGCCCTTGGACAGGTAAGGGGCCAGCCACTGGGTGGCCTCGGTAGCGTCCAGCTCGCGCAACACTTTCCACAGACGTCTCTCGCAGTGGGTGATGGCCTCCGGGAACAGCAAGTCCTCCGACGTCCCGAAGCAGCGCGAACAGTCGATGAACCATACATGCCAGTTGCGATCTATCAGGGCGTTGCCGAGGTTACTGTCGCGGTTTCCCACCAGATTGTCGAAGACGTGCATGATCTCTCTCTGCTTGTTGAAATGTGCGATGTTCGGCGGATCGAAGCCCTTTTCTCTTCTCTCGTTTTCGGTTATGACCCCCTCGAGCCAGATCTGGACCGAGCCATCGTTTCCCTTGATCGCGTGGCCGATGATTGGAGGTACCCGGTCGATGCCCAACAGGCGGTCCACGTGGTAGGCGGCGATATCATAGCCGTACCAGTCACGCCACGTGAGGTAAATTTTCGACTTGCCAGCAGTCGTATCGCGGATGTTGCGCTTCTTGACGTCGATGTCCTTGAACACCGCGTGGAGTCGAACGCCCTGCCCGTCCAGAAGCATCTTCCTCGGGTCGCTGACACCGACAGGGATCTTCTTAATGGACACTACCGCTGCTGTGCTCAAGAACTGCTCGATCTCCTCGTCCGACTGAAACGGCAGCGGATGCCCGTCCACGTCGAGGAAGAGGTAACCGTCGAACCGGTCAGACGCCGTGTGCACGGTTTGCCGGGTTTCTCCGGTTATCTCCGCGGGGTCTTGTGCACCGGTCGAGATCGCGGGACCGATGGCCGCCAGAAACACACCCGCCACAACAAACAGGCTTTTTACGTTGTCCATTTCTGGCAGGCTAATGAGGATGGTGCGCACCTGTCAAGCTCCACGTAAGTGATCGATGACCAGACACGAGGCGGATACCGCCAACGCGGCAAACATGGGTTCGACACCAAGCGGGTAGCCGCCGGCGCCCGCGCCGAGAATCCACAGACTCGAGGTCGCCGCGGCAAGCACCATGGCGAAGACCGCGCCGGCCTGGCTTGGTCGCCACCGGGAGGGCAGGTGAATGGCCAGAACGGGCAGGAGCAGGGTGGAGGTGACGACCGATCCAACGTGGTGCCATACCTCGACCACCGAATCGAAGAGCATCGCTCCCAACGCCGCGAGCGCCGCCGAAAGAGCGAGGCCCCACCGGGTCCGTCGCCTCTCGGTCTGCGGGTCCTGACCCTTGCGCGCGAAGTCGTGGCCGACGGTTGTGGCGGCGATAAACAGATTCGAGTCGAGGGTCGACATGACCGTCGCGAAGAGCCCGACCGTGAAGAGGGCCGCGGCCCACGGCGACAGTACGAGGGCGGCCAGGGAAGGGTATGCGTTCATTGGGTCCGCGAGGTCGGGCAGCAGCACCCGTGCCGCGAGGCCCGTGAAAATGCTAAGAAAATCGAAGGCGATCCACATGACGACCGAAACCAGTACCCCCGTCCGCGCCACGCGGGGACTCCGTGCGGCGAAAACCCGCTGATAAAAAGAAGGCTCGACCACGGTTTGCAACGCGATCAGGTACCACACCAGTACCGTTTGCCAGCCGAGCCCGCCGTCCCAACTGCGGTGGCCGGCCGGCAGGGCGGCCCAGAGGCCCGAAAGACCGCCGGTTTGGGCGAGGGCGGCCGGCAGGAGGACTAGAAAACCGCCGTACATCAGGAACAGCTGCAGAATGTCGGTGCGGACCACCGCCCGAAAACCGGAGAGGCCGACGTACAGCGCGGAAAACGCTGCCGCAACCACGACCGCGGCCACGGCCGGCCATCCCGTGACCTGTTCGATCAGAACAGCGAGCATCAAGAGATAGGCCACCGGGAGGGTTGCGGAGTAAACGGCGGCGGCGCCGGTGAGCGCTGCCCTGCGGCCGTAGGCTGCGGCCAGCAGGTCAGGAATAGTGATCGCCCCGCTTCGCCGGAGACGAGGGGCCAGCCAGAGGGCGAAGACCGTTGCCGCCAGGTAGTAGGGAATCCCAAAGACCAACCACGTCGAGATGCCGAAGCGCCAGGCATACTCGCCGATGCCCAGAATGCCGCCGTACCAGGTAGTCACCAGGGTCGCGACAAATGCTGGCAGCGTCAATCGGCGACCGGCGAGCAGGTAGTCGACCCCGCCGCCCCCACGCCGCCCGCCCGACAGCACAAGCAGCGCCACGGCGTAGATCACCACCAGGATCAATACGAGCGAGTTCATGTGGAGAGTGTAGCGTTAGCACTCATGTCAACCCCAAACGCGTCATCGCAATCGCTATCGCTATCGGAATCGGTATCGAAAGCTAGAATGGGCTTTGATTTCATCGATAGCGATAGCGATCCCGATAGCGACCGGCTATCCGGACCTCATAACCTATTACCCAAAGCTCACGGGCATTGGGGACTCGGACGTGGACGCGGTACCAAGCGGTTGAAGAGCAACGAATGAGGGCCAGCGGAACCCTAAACTGATCACTGGCAACTGATTACTGATTACTTGTCTCAGACGTGCGGTACACTTAATACGGATCCTAGGGGGGCTTATGCACATTAACGATATCCTCAAGGTGGCGGTCGAGCGCAAGGCGTCAGACATCCACATCAAGGTTGGAGCCCACCCGGTGCTACGCATCGACGGGCGTCTGCAGGTTCTGACCGAGTTCAAACGCATGATGCAGGAGGACACCATCGCGATGGCCTTCTCGATGATGTCATCGCGGCAGAAAGAGCGCTTCAAACACCTGCTCGAGACCGACATCGCCTACTCGGTGCCGGGAATGGGTCGGTTCCGCTGCAATATCTTCCAGCAGCGGGGATCCGTAGGCCTTGTCCTGCGCCTGATTCCCGCGCGCATCCAAACCTTCAAGGAGCTGATGCTGCCTAAGATACTCGAAAAGATCTGTGAGGAGCAGCGCGGGCTGGTTCTGGTCACCGGCACCACCGGATCGGGCAAGTCCACTTCCCTGGCTTCGATGATCGACTTCGTCAACACCCGCCGGATCGAACACATCATGACGATCGAGGACCCGATCGAGTTCCTCCACCGCGACAAGAAATCGATCATCAATCAGCGGGAGGTCGACGTCGACACCAAGCAGTTCTCGAGCGCACTACGGTCGGCCATGCGCCAGGATCCAGACGTCATCCTTGTCGGCGAGATGCGTGACTACGAGACCATCGAGACCGCGCTATTGGCGGCCGAGACCGGCCACCTGGTCCTCTCCACCCTTCACACCGTGGATGCGACGGAGACCATCAACCGCATCATCTCGGTCTTTCCACCGCACCAGCAGAAGCAGATCCGCATTCAGCTGTCGGCGGTCCTGAAGGCTATCGTTTCCATGCGCCTGTTGCCTCGCGCCGACGGTCTCGGTCGTGTGCCTGCTGTCGAGGTTCTCATTACAACCGGATACATCCGAGACTGCATTGAGAACAAGGAGAAGACCAAGCTCATTCGCGACGCCATCAACCAGGGCACCAGCCAATACGGTATGCAGACTTTCGACCAGTCGCTCTACCTGCTGTACAAGAACGGTCTCATCACTCTCGAGGAGGCGTTGCGACGGGCCACCAACCCGGACGAGTTCAAGCTCAAGATCCAGGGCATCCAGTCCACGGCGGACATCTCCCGCGAGGAGATGGAGGGGGTGTTGGAGCTGGGCACCGAGACCGACCTCGATCCCTTTGCCGACGAATCGCCCTTTGAGTTCGGCGAAAGTGGATGAGAAAGCCGTTAGCTATTAGCTCTTAGCGGTTAGCTCAGGGCCCCCTGGTCCTGCTAATAGCTAATAGCTAACAGCTAACAGCTAATACCTAATGGCTCCTCCACGCGACGCCTATCAGACCGCCCTTGATTTGCTGTCGCGCCGCGATCATTTTTGGCGCGAGCTCTCAGACAAACTCCGCCGCAAGGACTTTCCGGCCGACGAAATCGAGGCGGCCATCGCACGCTGTCAAGACCTCGGTCTGGTAGATGATGAACGGGTCGGCGAGCGTTTTGTCGAGGTGCGGGCCGCGACCCGGGGCTGGGGTCCGAACCGCCTGGCCGCCGAGCTGCGAAAGCGGGGTGTGCCGCGCGACGATGCCGAGAGAATGGCGAGGGTCTCTCCCGAGATGGGTGAGGAGGCCATGCGCACCGCGCTCAAAAAGCTCGAGGTACGGGCGCCCGAGAAGTGGTGGCAGGATAGCCAGCGTCGGGCACGGATGATAAGCTCCCTCATCGCGCGCGGCTTCGAGGCCGACGCAGCGATTTTTGCCATAACGGAAATGGCGGCATCCCGGGAGAACACAGCCGATGCGCTCGATGACCAGTAGAGAGATTCGAAACACCTTTCTGGACTACTTTGCCTCGAAGGGGCATCAGATCGTTCCTTCTTCGCCGCTGCTGCCGGGGGGCGACAGCACGCTGCTCTTCACAAATGCCGGCATGAACCAATTCAAGGACGTCTTCGCCGGTCGTGAGAAGCGCGACTCCAGCCGTGCCTGCTCGACCCAGAAGTGCGTGCGTGCGGGTGGCAAGCACAACGATCTCGAGAACGTCGGCTACACCGCGCGCCACCATACCTTCTTCGAAATGCTCGGCAACTTCTCCTTCGGTGACTACTTCAAGAAGGAGGCGATCGAGTTTGCCTGGGAGCTGCTGATCGATCACTACGGGCTGCCCCTCGATCGGCTCTGGTTCACGGTCTTCACCGACGACGATGATGCCGCTACCCTGTGGGAGGCGGTGGGTGCGCCGCCCGAGCGGATCCTCCGCTTCGGCGAGAAGGACAACTACTGGTCGATGGGGGAGACCGGGCCCTGCGGACCCTGCTCGGAGATCCATTTCGATCGAGGAGAGGATCCTCTGGCGGCCGGTCGGGCCGACCTGGTCAACGGCGACGGCGACGACATCATCGAGATCTGGAACCTGGTCTTCATGCAGTACGACCGCGACGCCGAGGGCAAGCTGCATCCACTGCCGAAACCGTGTGTCGATACCGGCGCCGGTCTCGAGCGTATCGCCACCGTCCTCCAGGGTGTTGAGTCAAACTACGAGACCGACCTCTTCGTGCCCATCATCGATGCTGTCGCCAAGCTGGCTGAACGGCCCTACGACTCCTCGACTGAGCTGGCGCCGGCGTATCGCGTGATCGCCGACCACGTTCGAGCCTCCACCTTCCTCCTGACCGACGGCGTCGTCCCATCCAACGAGGGCCGCGGCTATGTGCTCCGCCGGATCATCCGGCGTGCCCTGCGCTACGGCCGCCAGTTGGGTCTCGACGGCGCATTCCTCCACACCCTGGTTCCGGTTGTCGTAGACCTGATGGGCGATATCTTTCCCGAACTGGTGGAACGCCGCGAGGTCATTGCTACCCAGCTTCGCCAGGAAGAGGAGCGGTTTGCCAGGACGCTGAACGCCGGGACGGACGTCGCCGGAAAAGAGCTCGAACGCCTCAAGAGGGCGGGGGAGGACGTGGTTCCGGGGGCGGTCGTCTTCGACCTCTACCAGACCCACGGCATCCCGGCAGAGCTGATCGAGGAGTTTGCCCAGGAAGAGGGTTTGCAGATTGACCGCGACGGCTTCGAGGTTGCCCTCGACGAGGAACGGAAACGTGGTCAGGAGTCGTGGCGTGGCGATCTGCTGTCGCACTTCAGACCGGAGTACGAGTGGGTTATGGAGAAAGGCGTTCGATCCGAGTTCGTTGGTTACGACCGATTCCAGCACACGAGCGAGATCACGGCGCTGATCGGCGATGATGGTCTCGAAGACGTGTTGGACACCGGAGAGAGCGGCGAGGCGGTTCTTGCCGAGACTCCGCTCTACGCCGAGGCCGGGGGACAGATCGGCGACCGTGGCCGTCTCACCTGGGACGGCGGGAGCGCGGTCGTTCTCGATACCCAGAAACCGATCGAAGGCCTCATCGTCCACCGAATCGTGGTTGAGGCAGGGCGGCTCGAGCTCAAGACCGAGGTGCGCGCGGAGGTGGCCGCGGACACCCGCGTTGACACCCAGCGCAACCACACCGCTACCCATCTCCTCCACGCTGCGCTGCGAAAAGTCCTTGGTGACGCGGCCCAGCAGGCGGGCTCCCTCGTCGAGCCCGACCGGCTGCGATTCGACTTCTCATGGGGCGACCCGGTCGATCCGGAGCAGCTGCGTGAGATAGAGCGCCTGGTCAATGCGGAGATTGTCCACAACCTGCCGGTCAGCAAGGAGATCATGGCCATCGACGATGCGCGGGAGCGCGGCGCCATGGCGCTCTTCGGCGAGAAGTACGGTGACACCGTGCGGGTGGTGACCGTGGGTGATGGCGATTTCTCGGTCGAGCTGTGCGGCGGCTGTCACGTCGATCGTACCGGCGACATCGGTCTGTGCAACATCGTCTCCGAGCGCGGGGTGGCGGCCGGCGTCCGTCGCATCGAGGCGGTGACCGGCCGCGGCGCCATCGAACGTATGCAGGCGCGCGAACTTCTTGCCGAAGAGCTTGCGGGCCGCTACCAGGCATCCTACGAGCAGCTGCCGGAGCTTCTGTCCAAGCGGGATCGGCGGATGGCGGAGCTCGAGGACGAGGTCCGCAATCTCAAGCATCAGCTTGCCTCGGGTGATTCCGGCGGCGGCGACGAGGTCCGGTGCGAGGTGGCGGGATTCGCGGTCCAGGCGCGGCGGGTGCCGGAGATGTCTCCGGCCGAGCTCCGCAACCTCGCCGACACCCTGCGCCAGAAGCTCGGCTCCGGTGTTGTGGTGCTCGGGATGGTGTCGGGCGGCAAGGCCACCCTGCTGGTGGCGGTCACCGACGATCTCACCGACCGCGTGCGCGCGGGCGATGTAGTGCGCGAGCTGGCAACCGTGGTCGGCGGTCGCGGCGGCGGCAAGCCGAACCTCGCTCAGGCCGGTGGGCCCGATGCGGCCAAGCTCGACGAGGCGCTGAAAATGGTTCCGGAGACCGTCGAGAAGCTCACCATAGCCGGCGACTCCTGAAGACACGAGGTATTTCCGCGAGGAGGTGGGCGTGTCCGCTGCCTGCGGTCTCGCCAGAAATCAAACGGAGGACAAAGACGTGGATAATGGTTCAAGAATCGCCTTTATCGGCCCCGGCGTGATGGCCGAGGCCATGATCGCCGGCCTGATCCGCCAGGCCATCGTCCCTGTAGAATCGATCGTTGTTTCGGGTCCGAGCGCGGCGCGCGTCGAGGAGCTCGGCGACCGTTACGCCATCGAGTCGGCGACCGACAACGCGGCGGCGGCCGATGGTTCCGACGTCGTAGTCCTGGCGGTCAAGCCGCAACGGTTGGACCACGTGATGAACGACCTTCGTGGGTCGATCAAATCGTCGGCGTTGGTTCTCTCCATCGTGGCCGGTGCAACCATCGAGAAGATCGCCGCCGGCCTGGAGCACGGTTCAGTCGTCCGATCGATGCCGAACACTCCGGCCCAGATCGGCGAGGGGATCACCGTCTGGACCGCGGCCGAATCGGTTTCTGACCAGCAGAAGGAGTCTGCCCGGGAGATCCTCACGGCCTTTGGTGACGAGGTCTTCGTCGATGAGGAGAGGTTCCTCGACATGGCAACCGCTCTCTCTGGCACCGGTCCCGCCTACGTCTTTCTATTCATGGAAGCCATGGTGGATGCGGGCGTTCATCTCGGGTTTTCGCGCCGCGTTGCCGAGATCCTGGTAGCCAAGACGATCCGAGGGTCGGTGGATTTCTACTCGAGACCGGACGATCCGTTGCATCTCGCGCGGCTTCGCAACCAGGTGACCTCGCCTGGTGGCACCTCGGCGGCCGCGTTGTATTACCTCGAAAAGGCAGGATTCCGCACCGCCCTGTCGCGGGCCATATGGGCAGCCTACGAACGCTCCCGCGAGCTGGGAGTCGATTCAAGCGCCCACCCGCCGGAATCGTTGCCTCAGGCTCCCGAGTAGCGCGTTCCTTGTCTCACAACCGAATCGCTATCGCTATCGACATGGGCACCACCCAATTGAGGTTTCGATACCGATAGCGATTGCGATAGCGATTACGATAGCGACAGCGACGGACACGGCGGACTTGGACGCAGTAGGCGGGGATAAACCCCGCCCCTACGGTTGTGTTGGTGCTTCCAATTACCCCTTCGGCTTCAAATAACACGCCAACGCCGGCAGGAGGATGATCGCTCCGAGCATGTTGACCAGGAACATGAAGGTCAAGAGGATGCCCATGTCGGCCTGGAACTTGATCGGTGCGAAAATCCAGGTGGCGACCCCGATCGCCAGGGTGATTCCGGTGAAGATCACGCCGCTGCCGGTGAGCTTGAGGGTCGCGAGATAGGCGTCGTGGATCGACTGGCCCTCCTGCAGCAGGCTCCTGAATCGGCTGTATATGTAGATCCCATAGTCGACGCCGATGCCGACACCGAGCGCAACCACCGGTAGGGTCGAGGTCTTGAGACCGATCTCGAGGATGGCCATGAGGGCGTATGCGAGGACCGACACCAGGGCGAGCGGGATCACGATGCACAACGTTCCCTTCACCGATCGGAAGGTAATCAGACACAGCACGATGATCGCCGCAAAGACCCACAACAGGATCGGGAATTGGGCCTCCGAAACCACCTCGTTGGTGGCCGCCATGACGCCGACGTTGCCGGTTGCGAGCCGGAACTTCACGTCTTCCGAACCGTGCTCGGCCTGGTAGGCCTTGACCTCGGCCACGATGCGTTCGATGGTCTCAGCCTTGTGGTCGACGGTGTAGATGTAGACCGGCATGACGCTGCACTCGGCATTCAACAGACCCGTGGCAGTGTCGATGTAGGTCACCGCCTGCGCCATGGTCGAGGGGTTGCGGGGCAGCACGCGCCACTTCAAGCTGCCCTCGTTCCAGCCGGCGTTGATGATCTTGGCGACGATGCCGATGCCGAAGACCGACTGGACGCCGGGAACGTTGCGCATGTGCCACTCGAAGCGGTCGATGGTGGTCATGACGTCGTGCTCGGTGCAGGCCTCGGGGTGCGACTCGACGATCGCGGTGATGACGTCGACGCCGATCGAGAAGTGTTTGGTGATGAAGTCGGTGTCGATGTTGTACTGCGAGTCCGCGCGCAGCTCAGGCACGCCGGCGTGGAGGTCGCCGATCTTGATCTGGGTTGCCTTCCAGCCGCCAACCGCAAAGAGCACGGCCGCCACAGCAAGGATGATCGCCGCGTTTCGAGGTGTCGTCACTCCGCCGAGCATGGACCAAAACCCGTCCAGCTTGGTCGCCCGTTGGTGGAGCCTCTCCTGATAGCTGGCAGGGAGATGGACGTATGAGAGCAGTACCGGTACCAGGATGAGGTCGGTGAGAATGATGACCGCCACGCCGAGGCTGGCGGTGATCGCCATCTCCTGGATCATGCGGATCTGGATCAGCATGATAGTGATGAAGCCGATGGTGTCAGATAGCAGGGCGATCCCCCCAGGCACCAGCAGCCGTCGGAAGGTCGATCGTGCGGCGTCGAGGCTGTCGGCGTCTTCGAAGACCTCCGCTCGGAAGGCCGAGATCATCTGAACGCCGTGGCTCACACCGATGGCAAATATGAGGAACGGCACCAGGATGGACATCGGGTCGATGCCGAAGCCGAGCAGGGTCAGGAGCCCGAGCTGCCAGATGACGGCGACCAGCGCGCACCCGAGCACGATCATGGTCAGCTTGAGGCTCTGCGAGTAGACGTAGACGAAAACCGCCGTGATGATGAAGGCGATCAGGAAAAAGAGCACCACCCTGGCGGCGCCCGATGCGATGTCGCCGATGACCTTGGCGAAGCCGATAATGTGATAGTCGAATTCGACGCCGATCTCGTGATTGCTGTATTTCTCCCGAACCCCCTCGAGCAGACCGGCAACGTCAATGTAGTCAAGCTTCTCGCCGGTGGTCGGGTTGACCTCGAGAAGCTCCGCAACGACGATCGCCGAGCTGAAGTCATTGGCCACAAGCCGGCCCATGTAATTGGACTTGAGGATGTTCTCGCGCACCTTGGCGAGCCCTTCGGGAGTCGGTTCGAAATCGTCTGGGATCACGTTGCCGCCCGAGATGCCGTCCTCGACGACCTCGGTAAAGCGGACGTTGGGTGTGAAGAGCGACATCACCCGCGTCCGATCGACGCCCTCGATGAAAAAGACGTCGTCGGTGAGCTCGGCCAGGACCTCGAAGAACTTGGGAGTGAAGATGTCGCCATCCCGCGCCTTGATGGCGATGACCACCCGATTGGCTCCCCCGAACTGATCGCGGTATTCGACGTAGGTTTTGATGTACTCGTGCTTGAGGGGTAGGAGCTTGGCGAAGCCGGCGTCGATTTTGAGGTGGGATGCCTCATACATCATGAAGATCGTCAGAATGATGAATATGGCGATAACCAATCGACGGTTGTTGAAGATTAGGTTTTCGAGCAAGGTCTTCATGGCGCTACTCCCCCCTTCCGCCGGCGAGCTCGCTCACCGGCAGTAATCGGACACCGAACTCACCGACCAGGAGCAGCGAGTCGTCCGATGCCTGGACCACCGCCTGAATGCCGCGGCGGCTCGACTGCTCAAGGATTTCGAAGGTGCGGCCGCTGTCCGAGGAGACCAGGACGATGCCGCCGAGGCCGGTGATGACGATCATTCCATCGTCGAGACGGATTCCGTCGGTCAACATGGCCACGGTGCCGGTCTCGATCGAAAGCCAGCTCTCTCCCGCATCCTCAGATCGGAAGAGATGGCCGCGGAGACCGAATAGGAGGACGACATCATCCTCGAGCGGGAGGACGCCGAAGAATGAGCCCTGGTAGGGTGTCGGAAGTTCGGTCCACGTCGCGCCCCCGTCGTCCGATCGAAATGCCGTACCCGCCTCGCCTGCCATATAGAGGCGCCCGTCCGCAGCGCGTGCGATCTGGTGCAGATGCCAGTCGGTATCGCCGATCGGCTCAAAGCTCCAGGTCGTGCCGCCGTCGGAGGTCGTGTAGAAGCTGCCATACGCTCCGATGGCGATGCCGTTCTCGGCATCCGAGAACCAGACGTCGAAGAACGGCGCCTCGTTCTCAGGCGCCCAGTGCACGCGCTCCCAGGTCACGCCTCCGTCCTTCGTGCGCAGGATCACCGAGTCATGGCCCACCACCCAGCCGAGGTTGCGGTCGAAAAAGTCAACGCCGGTGAGGGTCGCCCTTGTCGGCACCTCTGCCTGCTGCCACGTCTCACCGCCGTCCGACGAGATGAGGATGTGGCCGCGATGGCCCACCGCCACCAGCGCACCGTCCACGGCAACGGCGTCCAGCTTCAATGAACGAGCGGCGAGGGGGGCCTGGATCGACATCTCGGGCGCATCCTCGTCCTGTGCCGGTGCTTGATGCGCGGGGCTCAAGGCGAGGACCACCGCGATAGCGATGAGGGTCCACCAAATTCGGGAAGGGGAGGAAGCGAATCGGGTCATGCGTTTATCGACCCGTGCGTGCGGGTTGCCCACCAAAAGGGAGTTCATCAGCCGTTCTCCTGTGGTTTGTCAAAACAAAAAGCGGTCGGACCGTTGCCGGCCCGACCGCCGATTATCGGTTGTTCAGCGCTTGCCCGCGCGGCGCAGGGCTGCCGGAGTGTAGTCCTCCGCCGTCCGTTTGATGTTGAACTTGTAGGGCGGGTTCTCGCTGTTGAGGCCGATCGCCAGGTAGCGGCCCGCCTGGAGGTCGGTGTGGACCTCGAGGGCGGTCCAGATGGCCGGCACGTTGTAGTAGTTGATGACGTGCGCTTCGGAGACCCGCCATAGCTGGTCGCGCTTGTCATAGGCATCGACAGCGACGATCTGCCAGCTGTCCTCGTCAAGGTAGAAGGTGCGCCTCTTGTAAATGTGGCGAGCGCCCTCCTTGAGGGTCGCGTCCACCACCCACACCCGGTGCAGTTCGTAGCGCGCCAGATCCTGGTTGATGTGGAGCGGCGTCAAGATGTCCTTGTTCTTCACGGTTGGGTCCTGGAGCTTGTAGGAGTTGTAGGGGATGTAGATTTCTTTCTTTCCTACGAGCTCCCAGTCGTAGCGGTCGACTGCGCCGTTGTACATATCGAACTGGTCCGAGGTGCGCATGGCGTCGGCGGCCGTGCCCGGGTTGTCGTAGGCCACGTTGGGGGCGCGCCGGACCCGCCGCTGACCCGGGTTGTAGAGCCACGCCTGGCGGTGCTCCTTGACCTGGTTCATCGACTCCTGGACCAGGAGGATGCCGCCGGCGAGCCGGGCGGGCGCCATCACCTCCTGTTTGAAGTAGAGGACCTTGTTATTGAGGTCGGCCTCGGTCTTGCCCTCCATGCTGTAGAGCATGTAGAACTCGTCGTGGAACTGGACCAGCGTGTACTTGCCGCCGCGGGTCGGCGCTGCCTGGCCGATGTCACGCGCGGCGCTGTCCGAGCGGTAGCGCAGGATGTGATTCCAGATCCCCTCGACACCCTGCTTGGGGATCGGGAAGGGGATACCGTTGATGGCGCCCTCGACACCGTAGCCGTTCTCCACGGTGTGGGCGGTCGCCGCGATCTGCTTGGTCATGTCATAGATCCGCTGCGGGAAGGAGGCGCTGCGGTGGGTCGGGTAGACATTCATCTTGTACGTTTCGGGGTAGGTCGCGAAGAGAGCTTTCTGGCCTACGGTGAGCTTGTCCGCGTACTGGTCGACGTTGCCGGCCGTGATGGTAAAGAGGACCTTTTCGTCAGCGTACGGATTGACGTAGTGCTCGCCCAGTACGTATGAGGCCGGTGGGGTCGTGATGCCGCCGGTCCAGGCCGGGATCGTGCCATCGGCGTTACCGGCCTTGGTGCCGCCCAGAGGTGTGAGCTCGTTTCCGAGCTTGGCGATCTCCTCCGACGTAGCCTCGGCCCATGCCGGGACCGAAGCCCCGGCGACGAGCACCAGTGCGCATCCGAGGATCAAAAGTGAGTTCTTTCTCATAGTTATTGCCTCCTCTCGCCTAGAACGAGTACTTGATGAAACCGCCGACAAAATCGCGGTCGTTGATCAGATTCCAGCGGCTCGCGCCGCTGTAGGTCGTGTAGCTCAGATCGACCTGCCAGGCGTTCTGATAACCGGCCTGGAGACCGATCGTGAACGCCCTGCGGCCGTCGATGAAGGACCCGCCGGGCCCCGGTGTGACACCGCTGACATCGTGCTGCCACGCAAAGCGCGGTGACAGGCTCCAGGCGCCGATGGCGTTGTTGTAGGTGAGACGACCCGCGAGGCGGTATCCCCAGGAGAAGTCGTCGGCAAAGTGCTCGGGTCGCTCCCACTCCTTGCCAACGTGGGCGCCGATTGCGGTGTTGAGGGGGTTGCCGCTGGTGTAGGTGCCGGGCCCCTCGAAACGGAGCACGTCCTTGTCGGGCATGTCGAAGACCCAATTGAAGCCGAACTCCCCGAGTATCACGGCCTGGTTGGCACCGAGGAAGTTCGAGGCGATCTTGGTCAGCGTGAACTGGAGCTGGCTCGAGTCCAGAAGTCGGTAGCCTTCAATCACCTCGGAGAACCCGACCCCCCCAGGAGCGACCTGGTTGGTCGCAGCGAGGTATGGGGATATCGGCGACAGCGAGGCGAAGAGGAGCTCGACGTCGTCCATCTGGTAGGGCTGGTCTTGGCGGTAGGAGACCTCGCCCTGGAAGGCGATGCCCGAGGTGCCGAGCGTCGCGTTCCAGCTCACACCGTAGAGCTTGATGTCCTCGGGGTAGGCCGTGAACCAGTTGGCGGAGTTCGCATAGACCGCCAATCCGACGGCGGAGGCGACCTGCGCCGCCAATGCGTCGATCTCGGGGCTGACGCCCGGTGGGACCCCGGCCATGTAGTAGAACATCAGCGCCGCCGCCCCGCCCCTCGCCGTCATCTCCGGGACGATTGACACGGGCCCGGTGATGCCGTTGATGGTCGGGAGCCGGCTGTGGATATTCATATAGTAAAAGCCGAACTCGGTGCCGCCCCAGTTCGGCAGGAACCAGCGCAGGGCGAGACCGTACTGGCCACCGTCATCAGCATCCACCGTGTCGGCGCGAGGAACGCCCATGAACGGACCATCGAGGGGCGGAATCATATACGGTGGTGATTCGCCGGTGTCGGGGAAGGAGGCGAACTGTAAGAACACAGTTGTTCCACCTGGACCGACGAAGTCGTTGGTCGAGAAGTAGGTTCCCGGCGGGTCGATGACGATGGGCTCCCACTCGTACTCGTAGAAGGCTTCGACAGAGACGCTCGACGACAGGTCGAAGGAAGCCCACACCATGCCGAGAGGCCGGAAGGCCTCGCGGAGCTCGGCGCCCGGCACCCGCAGTGCCGACACGTCCACCGGGTTGATGACGCTCAAGCCCCCCTGAATGAAGGTGCTCTCACCCCAGTTGATGACCTGCTGGCCGACCCGGATCTCGCCGCCCGGGAACTGCCACCAGGCGTAGGCGTCGAGCAGCTCGGTGCGGCTGCCGGCCCAGTCGAGGGCCTCCTGGGTGAGCTCGGTGCGCGCCAGGTCTCCGTTCTCGAGCGCGAAGTCATAGAAGCCGCTGCCGCGCGCGAAGAAGCCGATGCGGTGCGCACCCCATCCTTCGTACGAGAATCCGAGATCGATGGTCGCCTTGAGGGTGTTACTGACGATGTCACCCTTGTCGAAGTTGAGGTTGCCGTCGTCACCGTTGACCGACCACGCGGTGCCGCCCTCAAATGGACTGATGATCGCCGGATCGCGCTCAGCAACGCGGTATCGACCACCCCACGACAGAGTAGTGTCGAGGTTGAGGCGGTAATTGCCACTCTTGCCCGACAGATCGATCGCCTCTGCCGGTGCGGTGAAGACCACCGTCAGGGCTATCGCGAGGACAATCACTGCGACGTCTCGTGCCCTCGGGATCAGCTTGAATTCTGACATCTTGCTCATCTCCTCCCTCCAATCGTTCGTTCTATTGGTGAGTTTCCTTGACAAAAAAAAACGACCCTCCGGCACGATTGCCTGGAGGGTCTGAAATGAAGTTAGAAAATCCGAAGACGCCGGGGAGCGGTGTTTTGTGGGCGGAGGGTCGATAAAAACGACCCCGTTGATGCGACTCGCGGCTTTCGGCATTCGTCGCAACGCCGTCCCCCTTCCCCGATCAAAACAAAAACAAACTGGCTCGATCATCCGCTCATATTGGCGTCGCCGATCATAACACAGCGGTGAGGTCAACTTCCTGCGAATGAACCGCTTCTGATCTTGAGACTTCATCTTAGGAATCAATCATCCTGCAATCGGCGCCACCTCGATGCTGGTGCTGTGGTCGCTCACCTTGATCTGCGCGGACTCCTCCTCGGGAACGCCGAGGAACTCGGCAACCGAGGCGACGAGCTTCGAGTACCACACGGTCGCGGTCACCGTGACCGTACCTGGCGCCACGTGCTTGGGAAGCGTCCAGCTGAAGGTCTCGTTGACAGCCTCGAGCGGCGCCAGGCGATAGTCCGGACCGAAGGCTGCGGTGTTCCACTGGGCGACGGTCATCCGACCCTCGGGGTCGAGGTAGGGCAGGCGGAAGATGCGGTCGCCGGCCGGAACCGGCGCGTCGCGGAGCAGCCCCTTGAAGTTCTCGATGTCCTGGATGTCGCCGAAGTCCTGGTAGGCCAGCGCGTCCGCGGAGGCGATGGTCCAGGCCTCGCCCTCGAAGCCTTTTGGGTCCACCGGCAGGTGGTACTCGCGTCCCGCCGAGTCGACCGCGATCACGTCGAGCCACAGCAGACGTTCTTCGGCCGAGCCCGAGGGGATGGAGTGGGCCGCCTTGGCGTTGACCACGGTGGCGGTGAAGACCGTCTCCTCACCGGCTTTCGTACGGTCGGCGTTCGAGTGGATCCGCACCTCCACGGAACCCGCCAGCTTGCCCGCGTCGTGGGCGCCGTGGAAGAGATGCTGGCGAACGTCGGGGTGATCCACGCCGCCGGCCTCCGGCGCCGAGTTCCCGGCCGCAGGCGGCATGTGGCAGTCCTGGCAGACGATGCCCGCCTTCGCCTGCGGGCTTTTCTGCCACTCGAGGTGCGTGGCCTTGACCCACAGCCCCCACGGGTCTTTTTCGTTGTGGCAGGTGCCGCAGAGCTCGGAGGTCATCATGAACGGGTTGGCGGCGATCTCGTGACCGGGGCTTTCGGTTCCGGTGCGAACACCCTGCTTTACCTCGCCCGGCTCGACGATGAAGTTGAAGTTGAAGGGCACATCGCCCTCAAAGCCGACGATCGAATGGCAGAGGTCGCAGCTCACGCCCTCGTTGGCGCGGGTGCCCTCGGCCGGGCGCTTGGGCGGGATGTCGCCGGCGAGGAAGGCGAGCGGTGCGTGGCAGCCGTTGCAACCGGCCTTGACGCCGGCCACCTTCGCCACCTTCTCGGCGTGCGGCAGGGCGAGCTCGAAGTACTCGATCTCGTCCCAGTGGTGGGTGAAGGACTGCGACATCATCGCCTGCTCGTACTGGCGGGCGATGGTCGTGTGGCACTCGGCGCACACCTCGTTGGGCTCGAAGTCGTCGTAGGACCTGGTGCCGAGGGCGGCATTGCCCGCTGGCCCGGCTGCGTAGGCGACGACGATTGCCAGGGGAATGACAGCCATTACGGCCAACAGTCGTTTCTTCATGGGATCCTCCTTGCGGCCCCACGCTACGCTTCACCTCAGTCGCTGTCAATTTGAGAGGTTGTCGAAAAGCTCAATGATTCGAAGGACTTGGCCCAGATGCCGGATACCAGATACCAGATACCAGATTCCAGGCCCACTCACCCCTTGACATCGAAATGGGTGAGTTTACGATTTTGTCGCATCCGGCATCCGGCATCCGGCATCCGGCATCC
>JAOZUP010000208.1:0-4712 GCA_029938595.1 Thermoanaerobaculales bacterium
AACCGGCTCATTCGCGAGGTTTTGCCAGGTGAGAACGTCGATTCTGGCCGACAAGGAACCTGCCGGCGCCATGATCTCGTCGGTCGCCAGGTGACGCCAGGTATCCAGAGGTGGCTGGAAGCTCGCCCCTGTCGTAGAAACACTCAGAGATACGGTGCAGTCGGTATCGCTGTAGAAGGTGAATGACCAACGCGACGATCCCATTTGCGACACGTCGGGATCGTCGGGCCAGAAGTACCAACCTGACATGACGTAGGTCCACAGCTCGGTGACCTGCACGCACTGCCAGCAGGAGAGGAATTTATTGGGGAAGGTGGCTGCGACATATTGCTCCATGGAGCCGGAGCCAATCGATCCCAAACTGTCGATGGGACTCCATGAGGCCTGGCCGTAATTCGAATCGCAGGCCCATCCCGTGAGCAGATCAGCATTGTCGAAGCCGGGGTTGACCAGGAGGTTCTGGGCGAAGACCGGCCCCGCGGCCATCAGCAGTGATCCGATGATCAAGATCTTTCTGAGCATGAGCGTTACCCCCGTTCTTCCAATTTTACCGCGGCCGCGTCGGCCTCACGCATTCACGGCCATTCTGCCGAATCGCTAAACCCTTGGCACCAGGAGGGGAAAACAGGCCGCGGATTATCCGGTGGACGACCAGACAGAGGTGCCACCGCTCTCGAACCCATCCGCGAAGATGGCGTCGGGCCCATTCCAGCCCGCGAGCGTTGCATACAACCACCACGCGGCACGGCCTTTGAGGACGCAATTGAGCCTCGCCTCGGATGGAGAATCGGAGTGCGCGCAACTGCCACAGCCCCCGTAATCGGAAACGCCATCGCCGGTGGTGAGTTGGTCGAGCTCTGAGCCGGGATTCGCGGTGATCCACTCCTGTGCCCAGTTGCCGCCGTCGTAGTCGAGGTCATCCTGGAGATTGAGATCCCAGTAGTACGCTCCGTCTGGGTCATAGGCCTCGATGTCGGCAAAGTCGAACAGGAAGCGTCCGTTGCTCTGGCAGTGCTGACGGATGACCTCGTTGTTGTAATGCACGCTGTCGGGAGTCATATCCTCACCCTGGCCCTGGGCGTGGCCTGTCATGAAAACAAAGTCGACGTCCGGGTACTCGGAGACCAGAATCTCCATGTTGTCTACATACCGTTGCGCATCGTGTCCATGGATGCTGCACCACGACCACATGATCACATTGATGTGAGCATTAGCAGGCAAGTCCAAAAATGCACGGGTACACGTAACCCAGGGCGTCACACCGTTCCCATCGATGGAGTCACCCTGGCTGAGGTCGGAAACCCCGCACGGAATGCCGTAGTTGTCGAGGTCAAGCCCAGCAGAGCCATCGTCCGACCACTCGTAGGTGCTGCCGTAGGCCGGAAAACCCTCGAGCGCGTCCATTCCGCTGATGATCTGGCTACCGTGGCTGGTGTGGTTGAATGCAATGTGAAGGTCTGCGGCCGCCTGCGTGATCCATCCCCCCGGAACGGAGTTCAAATCTGTACAGGTATGGTCGACGAGCATCTGACCTTGAGACCCGGCTGCCGAAAACACGCAGATCAGCGCAAACACCGTAATTGCCCATGGATTATACAGGATTTCTTGCTCTCTCTTTCGCATAGCACCTTCTTTCAACGATGCTCAGAGGATTCTCAAAGCCTACAGCGCAATCACGCGAGATTTCAAGTGAGCGGGCGGGGTTGGGTGATTTGGATCACGTCACCGAAAAGTCGTCGAATAGACCGGAGCGGTCGCCTGCCCGGGTCTATTCGGCACCTTCTCTCGCGGCACTATCTACCACTGGTACCGCGAGCTCGGATCCCCTCGGGTGGCAACCAAAGTGTCTGTTGGTGCAGGTTCCATGATCCGGGACCGCCGGTTTCTTTGTGAATCGTTGTCGTTGGGATGTTGTCTCAGGTTGTTTGACAATTCAGCGCGACCGCTTCATCGTGTTGAGAAGAGAATTCACAAGAGAGCTCGCCACCACCGGGAGGTCGCCATGAAACCGTCGCGCGTGGGGTTCGTTGCCGTTATGTTGTTGTCGGTCGTTCAGTTGGTAGGTGCCGAGGAACCGACCGTCCGGATGCAGGACATCGAGAGGGTCATCCGAGAGTCGGAGTACCACGTGACCTGGCAGGACCAGACCGTGCTGCCCGATCTCGAAGCCGCATGGCATGCGCCCAACCGGGCTCAGAATCTCCGTTTCTATTTCACCGACGACGGTCTTCGAGTGGTGGATCGGACCGCCGAGGGCAGCCCTGAGTTGCTGCGGTTGGCTGTGGTCCATCGGTTCGGCGAGACAAAGCGATCCACGACCTTCGAGACCGCCGGCAACGAACTCACGGTGCATCGGGACGGCTTGATCGAGCGTTTTGTCAACACCGGCAGGGGTCTTGAGCATCACGTGATCGTCGGCCACCCGGGACCGCAAGGAGAGCCGCCGGTGGTCGAGATTGAATGGTCGGCCGCCGGACTGACGTTGCGCCCGGACGCGCTGGAACTCCGGAGCACCAGCGGACGGCGCTTGATCTATGTCCTGGAGAAGGCGTTCGACGCGACCGGCGCCGCCGTCGAAATCGTGTTGGGCCTCGACGGTGGTCGGCCGGCGATCACCTTGGTGGGTGCAGATGCGGTGTACCCGGTGACCGTTAAGAACCTCCTGACGGGAACCGCGAATACCGTTCTCGAGGGGAATATCGATTCTCTGTCCCTCGGCGTGGACGTGGCCTCTGGCGACCTCAACGGCGACGGGTTCGCCGACGTTGCCGTAACGGCGCCCAACTGGGACGGTGGGCAGTCGAGCGAAGGTGCCCTGATGCTATTTCTTGGGGGAGAGGATGGAATTCCGAGCAACGACGCCGGCGGAATTGAGAGTGAGGCCAACGCCGTCATAGAGGGAAATGTGGCCAACTACCAATGGCCGCAAACCATCGACATTGTCGGCGATCTCAACGGCGATGGATTCGAGGACCTGGTTGCGGGAGACGGCTCCTGGGATCCGGACTTTACCACCTATCCTCCTCCGAATACCCGTGTTTTTGGCGCCCTGTGGGTCTTCGAGGGTTCGGTGTCCGGGATCACTGCCACGGACCCGGATGGCGCCGACAGTCGGGTGGTCTCAAACGTGTCTGGAGCCGTACTCGGCGGTTGCGTGGCCGGGGCGGGTGATGTCAACGGAGACGGTTTCGCGGATCTTATGGCGGGAGCCCTTTATTGGAGCGACTCCGGGGGTCAGACGAATGAAGGTGCGGCCTTTGTCTTTCACGGTTCGTCCTCAGGGATCACCGCAACGAACATCAGCGGCGCCGACACCGTTCTCGAAGGAAACCAGTCCCAACTCCAGGCGGGCAGGATACTGGCCGGGGTAGGCGATCTCGATGGCGACGGCTTCGACGATCTTGCGATCGGTCTGCAGCGTCTGAGTAGCCCGGATAACAACGAAGGTGGTGTCGCCGTCTTTTACGGTTCGGCAACGGGTATCGCCGGGAACCCGACCCAGAGCCTGGCCGACAGGGCGGACACCCTGATCCAGGGGAACGTGGCCAACCTGGAGCTCGGGGAATCCGTTGCCGGGGGTGTCGATGTCAACGGTGACGGGTTGTCGGATTTGTTGCTCGGCACATCACACTGGAGTGGGACGCCCGGACAGCAGCTCGAGGGCGTTCTCTTGGTCTTCGAGGGGGATCCGAGCCGCATCGCCTCCAACCCGACGTCGTCCGCTGTGGATGTGGCGGATACGGTGGTCGAGGGCAATATTGCGACACCGATGTGGTTCGGCTATCAGGTGTTGGGTGTGATGGACCTGAACGGGGACGGTTTCGGGGATGTCGTGGTGACGGCGCATAGCTTTTCCAACCCCGAGGCGGATGAGGGGGGCGCCTTTGTCTTTTTCGGCGGAGCAGGAGGAATTCCGAGCTCGAGGGTATCCCCCGTCGATGAGGTTGCGGACCTCGTCATCGAAGGAAACATTCCCTTGCTTCATCTGGGGTATTTTCTCCCTGACGCTGGCGATGTGAACGGCGACGGCTACTCGGATCTCGTGCTATCGGCTGATGGTTACTCATCACCCCAGACCAACGAAGGCGCCGTGTTCATCTACCACGGTGCTGCAGATATGCTGGCTGATGAGTCCGACGGGCAGTACGACGCCCAGCAATTGGGATCGAGTTTGGGTTGGACCTGTGCCTCGGCGGGAGACGTCAATGGCGACGGTCGCGCGGATCTCGTCGCTGGCGCCCCCTGGTACGACATCGGTGGCCAGTTCGTCGGTCGAGTCCATGTCTTTCACGGCTCCTCCGGGCCGTTTCTCTCGAGTCCCGACTGGACAGCGGAGGGCAGTTCGGCAAGCGACAGGATCGGCTGGTGGCAGGCGTCGGCTGGGGATGTCAACGGCGATGGTTTTGGCGATCTCGTGGTCGGTGTACCAAATCACTCGAATGGACAATCAAACGAAGGGCGAGTGGACGTCTACCACGGGTCAAGTTCCGGCCTGCCGTCGGAGCCCGACTGGTCCTTCGAGAGCGATCTAGTGGATGCCGGATTCGGGGGTCAAGTGGCGTCAGCCGGTGACGTGAACGGGGATGGATATGGCGATCTCATCGTGGGTGCCCGGGGATACACAAACGGCGAGTCGTCCGAAGGACGTGCCTACGTATTTTTCGGGTCACCCCATGGTCTGTCGGAAACGCCTGGCTGGACCTTCGAGAGCA
>JAOZUP010000208.1:4722-7109 GCA_029938595.1 Thermoanaerobaculales bacterium
TTCGTCAACGCCGGGCTTGGGGGTGCGGTCGCCGGCGCCGGTGACGTGAACGGCGACGGGTTCGCCGACATCATCGTTGGCGCGCCCGGATACGCGAACGGTCATTATGAGGAGGGGGCGGCCTATGGATTTCAGGGCTCGGCAACAGGCTTGCCGGAGGTACCGAACTGGTTCATCGAGACCAATCGACAATGGACGGGCTACGGGTTTTCGGTGGCAGCGATTGGGGATGTCAACGGCGACGGATACGGTGACGTCATCGTCGGGGCGCCGCGTGACAGCAACCCCGAGTCCTCGGAGGGAAGAGCCTACATCTATCACGGGTCTTCATCGGGTTTGTCGACGATCGCCGACCGGGTGCTGGAGCGAAATCAAGCAAGCTCTGCATTTGGCTGGGCAGTGGCAGGCGCCGGGGATGTCAACGGCGATGGATTCGCCGATGTGGTCGTCGGGGCGCCGGACTATCCGAGCGGTGCGTTGCAGCTCGGACGAGCGGAACTCTTTCTCGGCTCACCCGTCGGGGTTGGAGCACAGCCGGCGTGGTCCATTGTGGGTCCCGCCGGGCCCGCCCAGGTCGGGCACTCGGTTGCCAATCTCGGTGACCACAACGGTGACGGTTTCTCGGACGTGGCGGTCGGCATCCCGACCTCGAGTTCAGGCCTGCTTTACAGCGGTTCCGTCGAGCTCTACCTCGGCAATGCCGGCGCTGGTCGACCGGTGCTGGCGCGTCAGATGCGAGGCGGTGACGACCCCACGCCGGTCCAGCCGTGGGGGCTGACCCACTCCGGTGACGCCTTCAATGTAGCGATGACGGCGACCTCTCCGCGAGGCCGCGAGCTGGTCAAGTTGCACGTGGAGGCCTGTCCGCCGGGAGAGACCTTCGGCGATGTCGACTGCCGCCACGCGGTGTCGGCGGACTGGACCGCTATTCCCCTCGGCGAGAATGGTGTGGTCCTCACCGAGGCCCTCGCGGGTCTCACCGAGGGCGAGCTCTACCACTGGCGGGCGCATGTCCTCTATGTTCCGTTGCACGCTGATGAACCCGGCATCACCACACCACCCGTGCCGCGGCACGGCCCCTGGCGAACCCTCTTCGCCCAGAGGCCGGCGGCCGACATTCGGGTCGGAGTGCCGCAGCAGATCACCATCGAGCTGGTCTCGCTTTCAAGCTCGGAGCCGGAAGGGGCAGTTCAGGCCGAGGTCAACGTCGTGGTCACGACGTCGGACGGCGAGCCCACCGAGGTGGACTGCGAGGCGGACTTCGAGACCTTTAATGGGACCGCCTTCGCCGGTGACGACTTTGTTTCCACCTCGGGGAATACATTCTTCTATGCCGGGACAGCAAGTGGTACGGCCCAGATCCTCCCGATCGGTCTCATAGACGACGACCTCGATGAGGCTGACGAAGACTTTCTGGTGGAGATCTCCAACCCAACCGGCGCGACCCTCGGGCCGGAGACCGTGCACACGGTCACCATCCTCGACGACGACCCGCCGCCCGAGCTGTCGGCCGTCAATATCGGTATTGATGAGGGAGCGGGCCTGGCCGTCGTGCAACTCGAACTCAGCGCACCGACCGCCTTCGAAGTGACGGTGGCCTACGGCACGGTAGACGGTTCGGCCGTCGCACCATTTGACTTCACCCACGTGGGGGGGACAGCCCTGATCCCGCCGATGGACACCATCTTCAATGTTGAGATCCCCATCGAGAACGACTGGCTCGAAGAGGGCGAAGAGAGCTTCACCCTCGATCTCTGGAGCCCGTCGAACGCCGCGCTGGTGACCTCGGAGGTGACGATCACGATCTTCGACAACGATGCCGGGATCCTCTTTGCCGACGGCTTCGAAATCGGCGACACCAGCGCCTGGTCTTCTACCGTGCCCTGACACCGTTTGGGTTTCGGTTTGATGCCAGGGCCTGCACTCTTGGCACTTCTGCGCGATGCCGACCCTCTCAAGGGACCGTGGTGGACCACGCGTTGGAGCTTCCGGACTCGAACCCGTCGCTGAAGATTAGATCCGGCACGACATTTGATCATCTGAAAGGTGACGTCCACGTAGGCCTGGGAGGTGGTGCCTGCTGTGCACGTGGCGACATTCCCGGTCCATTGCATGGGCACACTGAGGGACGGCGTGTACTCGCTGTTGAAAAAGCTCACCACCGCGGGTCGGGCTACGGCACGGTGTTGGACCAGGCAGACGTGTCGCCGAACAGGAAGCTGGACGAGAAGATCACCGAGGAGTCACCGATGCAGTAGAGACGCGGGATCGTAGAACTACAGGCCTGATAAAACTGCAGGGTCCAGGTTGCATCCGTCCCATTCGTGGCGCCTGCATAGGCCCAGACTCCGGTGCTGTTCGAGGTCCAGTCGGTGCAGCTCGACCCA
>JAOZUP010000209.1 GCA_029938595.1 Thermoanaerobaculales bacterium
GACGACGGGTTATTCTTGGTGTCCACCGAAACGGGGCAGGTCCGCTTTGTGTCTTTGTGTTTGCGATGTGTGTGACTCTGTGTTTCTTCTCTGTGTCTCTGTGTCTCTGTGCCTCTGTGGTTCAACCGGTGGGCGGGCGGGCTTTGCGTTCTTGGCGTCTTCGCGGTTCAAAACGGGTGGTTCGGAAGGCTAAAGGAGCCCCTCGAGGATTTCGAGCGCCGTCAGAGCTCCGCCGATTCGAAGGCCGTTCACCATCAGGGTGAGCGCCAGTTGGGTGCGGTCCGGCGACAATACCGGAGGTGTCACCACGACGTGGTCGGTGTCCGGTATCGAGTCGAGGCCGACGGGGAGGTCGGCGACCTCGATTCCCGGGGCCAGACTGAGGGCCTCATCGATGTCCTGCGGCCCAACCGGGTGGCCGAAGCTCAGACCGAGATGGCCGATGTGGCCGTGAAAAGAACCTGAAAGACTGTGGGTGACCGCCAACGGTGTTTCCGGCAGGACGAGGGCGGCCTCGTTCTCGAGCAGGTCTCCGTCGACCGCCACGACGTTGAAAGCGAGAATATGACCCTGGATTCGATCGTCCACGGAAGCGCCCTGCATGCGTTGCCCGGCCTGATCGGCGAGGAGCTTGATTCCCTCCTGGCCGAACGTCGAGACCGGGTCCACAGCTGCCAGGGAACCGTGGAGTCTCCCCAGGTGGGCCAGTGCCTCGACCACCGCCGCCGTCGCGACGATTGCCGGATGGGCGACCCGGAGCTGCCTTGATTCGGGCAGTTGGGCGCCGACGGAGGGTCGGGTGCGGCTGTCGAGAAAGCCTAGGCGGGTGAGATCGACGATTGCCTGGTCGGGGTTGTCGTCGAGGAAGGCGAGGAGATGGTCGTGGCGTGATGAAACGCCGTCGGATGCGACCACGAT
Source organism: Thermoanaerobaculales bacterium (assembly GCA_029938595.1). GTDB lineage: Bacteria > Acidobacteriota > Thermoanaerobaculia > Thermoanaerobaculales > Sulfomarinibacteraceae > Sulfomarinibacter. The sequence goes on from JAOZUP010000209.1 coordinate 919, forward strand.
CACATCGACGTTCATGAGGTCTTCGGGGGCGTCGAGCGGCGGAACCAATGCCGGGTGGGAGCCGATCTCGGCAATCTGGGACTCGTCGTCGATCCCAGTGTGGCGAAAGTCGAACTCGCCGCCGATGCTGGTGAGCCGCTGGTCGCGCCCCAGCAACTCCTTGCCGGCCAAGGTCAGGGGATCAAGGACGAGGATTTTCATCGGCATCTGAGTTTCCGCCCACCGCTGTGGGCTCCGCGGATCGGCGTCGCGCCTTCTTCGTGAGGACGGCAACCGGGGCTGACAGGATGTAGATCGTGGCCAGGATTGAAAGGACGTGGGGAGTGAGCGTGATGAGCGAAAACACCAGAGCGATCAAAAAGAGGGTGGGCGCCGGCCACTTGCGGCGCAGATTGACTCCCTTGAAGGATGGGTAGGGGAGGTTTGAAACCATGAGCAACGAGAGACCGAGCACGAAGGCCACGACGACCGGGATGAACGCCGGGTGGGTGACCGGGCTAGGCGACATCAACACGAGCATGGAGATGGCGCCGGCGCCTGCCGGGATCGGCAGTCCGACGAAGTTGGGTGAGTCGTGGTTTGCGCTCGAAAAGCGGGCGAGGCGGATCGACCCGGCTACCAGAAAGAGAAATGCCACAGCCATGCCGATCCGGGGGACATCCCAGAGACCCCACTGGAAGGCCAGCAGGGCTGGGGCCATGCCGAATGAAACAACGTCGGCCAGAGAGTCGAACTCTTCTCCAAACTGAGTCGTAGTCCCTGTCAAACGCGCGATGCGGCCGTCGAGGATGTCGGCGAAAATGGCAACCAGGATCAGAACTGCTGCGCGTTCGTACTGGTCGCGACTCGACGCGATGATGGAGAGAAAACCGCAGAAGATGTTAGCCACGGTAAAGAGCGACGGGATGACGTAGAATCCGCGCCGCAGGCGACCGTCGGCCTTCTTGCGCCGTTTGACTTTAATCCGCATATCTTACGACGGGTCGGCCCCGGTGAGCTGGGCGAGGGCCGACTCGCCGGCGCGCACCCGGTCACCTTTCTCGACAAGGATCTTCGCATCTGCAGGTAGAAAAACGTCCACCCTTGAACCATAGCGGATCAACCCGATGCGGTCTCCCCGCTTTGCCTCGTCACCAGGGGAAAAGTCGAACACGATTCGGCGCGCCACCAATCCTGCGATCTGTTTGAGGGCGACCCTACCTGCCGGACCCTGCCATACGGAGAGGTTCTGCTCGTTTTCGAGCGATGCCTTTTCCTTGAAAGCCGAGATCTTCCGGCCCCGGTTATAGCTGTACTCGACGAGGGTGCCGTCGATTGCAGCTCGGTTCACGTGGACGTCGAACACCGACATGAAAACGCTCACTTGCTGCGGAAGTCCGCTGTGCGCCAGCTCCTCTGGCGCGGGCCCGATCTTGATCACCCTGCCATCGGCCGGAGAGCATGCCGTGAGAGGGTCACCGTTGCAGCTGCGATGGGGATTGCGGAAAAAGAAAAGACCGAAGACGCCGAACGCCAGGAGAATGCCAGCAACTACCGGCCAGCCAAAGATCCATAGCGCGGCGCCGGCGCACAAAGGAACCAGAATGAAGGGCCACCCCTCCGGAGCAATCATCGGGATCAGATGAGCTTACGAGTTCAGGACGCCGCTCGGCGGAGGCGTTCCATTTGATCTTTGAGGTGCAGCTTGAGCTTTTTCAGACGTTTCTCCTCCATCTCTTCCTCCGGGGTCAGCCGGGCTTGCTGCTTCAGCACCTCGAGCCTGCGCTCGTGGTCCTGATGCTGCGTCCGGAGTTCCTCGAAGTTGGGAGACGTCTGCTCAACCTGACCGGGATTCAGGGTCATGCCAATCCTCCTCGTTGAGTAAGGTACACGCCCCATCGTATCACCGGCGGGATGTGCGAACAATGGGCAATTTTGGCACCAGTTTCCGTTTCCCTGCCCGCCCGCTAACGTGTTGAACCACAGAGGCACAGAGACACAGAGAGAAACACAGAGAACATCGCAAACACGAAGACACGAAGACACAAAGGCCGCCCACCCACCGGAGGAAACCGCAGATCACGCAGATGGACGCAGATAATCTCACTGAGGTGATGCGGCAGTGCCGAAGAGTGCCGGCGGAACAGGCGGCGATCTGGCGATCGCCGCCCGCCGGTGAGAAGCACGTCAACTTCGAACGCAAGCGTTCGTCGCCGCCGCGCTTCCCACCGGCCGACGCGCCCGGGGCGCATCGGTTCCGCCTCGCCCCCACGGGAAACGGAAGTCTACCTCCTCAACTTTGAATGAAAGGAGGGAGGGGCCGCTGGGCCGGGCTACCGCGCCGGACGCTTGCGTCCGAAGCGATTGTCCGGTCCAGTGGTCCCCGGTCGTCGTTCGACGACGGCCGGGACCTCGCCACGTGCTCGAGTCTCGCGTGAGACCATCTGCGTTAATCTGCGTGATCTGCGGTTTCTCCGTGGTCGGGTGATTGGCGTTGTGATGCCTTCGTGTCTTTGTGTCTTCGTGTTTGCGATGTGCGCCGGCTCTGTGTCTTCTCTGTGCCTCTGTGGTTCAACCCGGGGGTGGATGGGTGGAAAATCCGAAATTCGAAATTCGAAATCCGAAATTCCGTTGGGATGGCCGGCATTCCTAATTCCTAATTCCTAACTCCTAATTCAACCCCGTGCCCATTCCCCGAACCGTGTCGACCGGCAGCACGAAGACCAATCCGGTGCCGGTCTCCTCGAATGTCCCGCAGACGTCTTCGATCACGGTCAGGACGTCGTCGACGAGCTCGTCTGGGGTCACGGTGAGGACGGTCTTGTTGACCGGACTGGTTCCGGGGAAGGTGCTTCGCAGGCCGGCGAAGATGGGCACGTCGTGGCTCAGGATCCGCCCCATGCCCACGCTGTCGATGACCGTAGACCCCGAGACACCGATCTCCAGGAATGCGGTCAGCAGATCCTCGAGGTGCTCGGTGTGGTTGAGGACGATCACGATCAGCTTCATCGTCAGATCCTGTGCTGTGCTTCTTCGTCAACGATCACCTGCATGGCCTCTTCAGTCGATGTGCTGGCCGCCAGTCCCTTCCGAAAATCCTTCCGGTGGAGCAGCCGCGAGATCCTCGCCAGGGCCCTGAGCTTGGTGTTGGTTTGCTCCTCGTTGCAGACCAGGAGGAAGACGATCTTGACCGGTTTGCCATCGATGGAATCGAACTCTATCGGCTGGGCCGGGATGCCGAGGGCGGCGGCGAACGGCATTTCGTGGGTCCAGAATCCGTGCGGGAGCGCGATTCCCTGGCCGATGCCGGAGCTCATCAACCACTCCCGCTCCATGATGGTCCGGTAGACATCGTCGCAGAAGGGCCCATCCGCCCCCCGACAGATCAGATCCACGAGCTCGCGAAGGATCTCCTCCTTGGTCGTTCCCTCGAGCGGAACCTTGATTGTTTCCGGCGAAAGAAATTCCGTGAGCCTCATGACGTTCCTTTCCATGGTGTCGGGCCTGCCCGGGCCTCGCCCACCTTTTCCAGTGCCATCTTAAACGCTGCCGGCCCGATCAGTTGATTGATGGTGATGACGGCCACCAGGATTGTCGCCAGGTCGGCCCCCCAACCTGGAAACCTGCTTTCGATTTGAGAGATCAGGGCCAGGCTCAGTCCGGCCTGGGTGACGAATCCCAACCAACAGTAACGACGGAAGGGGGCGGGATCACCGGCGAGCGAGGTCGCCAGCCGCGTGCCGAGCATGATCATCACGATCCGGAACCCGGCAATTGCCACGGCGATACCCCAGCTCGTGGCCAACGCGCCGAGGTCGAGGCGCGCGCCGGCCATGGTGAAGAAGACCACGTAGACCGGGAGGGCGACCCGGTCCATGGCGCCGAGGAGACGAGGCCCCTGGTGCGACCAGTTCTGGATTGTGAAACCGGCCGCGGCGCAGATCAGGAGTGGTTCCAGGTGGATTTCGAGGCCATGGGTCTGCTCGAGGTAGTGGCCTGCGATCTCCGACAATCGGTATACGAGAAAGCAGAGGCCGACGATTACCAGGGAGACCTGGGGGCCCTTGCGCTTCAAATAGAGACCCATGACCGCACCCAATAACACTCCGAGCGCGATCGACACCCCAATTGCCCCGGTCACTTCGAGCGCGAACACGAGGTTGAGCCCCTGTTCGGGTGCGAATGCCAGCCCGACGAAGGCGGTCGCCACCGCAAACAGACAGATGACGACAATATCCATGGCCACGGAGACCCCGAGGATGGTTTCCGTGAAGGGACCGTCCGCCTTGGTCTCGGCAATGATCGCGATTGCCGACGAGGGCGACCGTGCGGCCGCGATGACGCCGACCATGCCGGCCACCGCCAGAATCTGGAGCGGTGGCAGGTCGCCGAGAAAAGATATCCACGAAGCGGTCACGAAGAAGAACCCGCCGACGCCGACCATTAGCACGGTGGCGGTGCAGACAATGAGAAGGACGATGCTCCTCCACCGCCCCTTGAGGGTTCCGAGCTTGAGCTCCGCGCCGGCGGCGAGACCGATGAAGGCGAAGGCCATGTCGTTGAGCGCGTTCAAAGGCTCCAGAACCCGTGACGAGAGGAGGTTGGCGGCGAAGGGGCCGAAGAGGATTCCCGCAAGGATGTAGCCGGTGATGCGCGGCAGACGGAGATGCTCGACGATCTCGCCGAGAAGGGCTGCCGAGAGGAGGGCAAACCCCAACATGAAGGTGCTCTCGGCGGGTGCCGCCGAGGGTGAAATCTCAATGATCCTGAGCAGCAGCCACACGAGGACACCGGCTGCGGAGAGGGTGATGAGGCGGCGGATCACGTGACGCTCTCTTCCGTCCGTCCGACAGTCCGGATGGCAAGCCACGGGGCCAGGAGCTCATTGATGATGATCGCCATGATCGCGACGCTCGTCACCACCTCCACCAGTGGTTGATCGACCACGTACCGGAGTTCGACAATGATCGCCAGCCCCATCCCGCCCTGCGAGACCAGGCCAAGCCCGATCAGGGGCGGGACCGCGTGGTGTCGTGCCAGTCGGCGGGTCGAGAGATAGCCACCAGTAACTTTCCCGAGCAGACGGATCCCAACATAAACCAGTGCCGCGAACACCACCCGAATATCGGGGAGTCTCCAGTAGGCGCCGGCCAGCACGAGAAGCAGGAGGTAAAGGAACCGGTCGCCGTGGGCCACGATCGTCATCACGCGCCCCCGGATCGACCCCACGTGGGTCAGATTCGCGACCACGAGTCCGCAGACGAAGCTCACGAACAGAGCCGAGAGATGGAGAGCGAAGGCGACACCGCCGGCGAGGGCAATGATTCCGAGGAGGTAGACGGTGAGTTCCGCCTGGCTGGTCCGTGTCAGGCTCAAGGAGACGAAGATCCAGGCTGTTACGGACCCCAGGCATACCGAGATCACGAGCCACTGCAGGGTCATCGGAAAGCTGACCGCGTCGAAGGGGTGAACGGCAAAGAGCGAGAGACCGACACCGGCCGCGATCACACCCACCGCCGGGTCGAGGCTGGAGGTGGATCGCAGCAGGGTCATCATTGGGCGCGAACCAGGCCGCCCGCGTTTTTCGACCAGGGCCAGCGCCGTCAGACCCGTGCAGGCCGCCGATGCCGCAAGCGCGACGGCCGCGACAGCGATGACCTCGGATGTGGCATTCGTGGTTTTCATCAGCAGGAACCACGCAACCGGTAGCACCGCAGCAAACGTGATCGCGCCCTCGATGGCTGACATGGCGACGAACCCTCTGGGGAGGTTCTTCACCGTCTGCCGATCGAACTGGAGGCCGAATAAGAAGCCGACCCAGCCGAGAATCACGCACACGAACGGCCGCAGGAGTTCGAGGGTGGAGTCGTCGATGACGTTCAGGAAATCGCTTCCGAGGAGGAGGCCGATGAGGATGAACTCGGCACCGGTGAAGAGGGTCTGGACGGCAAACGGGAGCTTCCCCGAGACGAACGCCCGGCGAGACCCGACCAGGGCCAGCACCGTAAGCACGATCGCGGCGATGAGCGCCTTCATCTCAGGAGATGTCTCCTTTCACCGCCGACATTATGCCCTGCCCGGTCCCGTTTCCGAGCCCGCCCGCTAACGTGTTGAACCACAGAGGCACAGAGACACAGAGAAGAAACACAGACATCGCAAACACGAAGACACGAAGACACGAAGGCCGCGCACCATCGCAATTTGCC
>JAOZUP010000009.1:0-15076 GCA_029938595.1 Thermoanaerobaculales bacterium
CCGTCCGGCGACAGGCTCGGAGCGCTGTAGCGGCGATCAGCCTCGAGGAGAATCTCCTCCCGTCCTTGACGGTCGATCCACGCCACTTCTCTCGGGGGCTGGAGGAGCGATGCCGGGGCATGGATCAGCGTACCGGTTTCGGAGACCGCAAACTGAGAGTTGCCTTCGAACGGCGCCACAAACGCATCCTCCACGACCGGAACAGGGGGCCCCGTCAGCTCGAGCTCTTGCTGGTCGAAGGGCGCCGCCAAAATCACGCCTTCACGAACGAATAAAAGGTGACCGGAGGCGACATAGCGGCCGAACACCGCGTTCTCGACTAGCAGCCGCCGCTCGCTCGTCGCCACATCGTAGAGCTCGACCCGGGACTCGCTCAGGGGTAGGCGGAAGCTGGTGAAGACCACGGCGTCGGTCCCCGGGATGTGGTCCGGCCACGAGTGGTTGAGCTCTCCGACCGCCGGATCGGGTTGGGTCAACTCTTCGGCTGCACCACCTTCCGCTGCCACCCGCCACAGCCCGTCGAGATAGTTTGGGGTGTAGATGATCGACCCGTCCTCACCCCAGCTGCCGCCGCCCCAATCTCCGTCGGCCAGGGCAACGACCTGTCCGCCTTCGAGAGACACCTTTTTCAGCCTGCTGTCACCCGCGGTGAAACCGACCCAGCGGCCGTCGGGCGAGTAAAAGGGCGCTCTCCCGCCCTCGGTTCCCTCCAGCGGCACCGCGTCGGGTGAGCTCAGGGAGCGCCGGTAGAGGTGATCGATCCGGCCATCACCAGCGTGGAAAACCAGTTCGTCCCCGGCGGGGGAAATTGCCATCACCGGTCTCTTTTGGCGCATCGCGAAGGACAGGCCGTCGGGCAGGGTCAGGGCCAGATGGGTGGGAACGCCCTCCGGCGCGACCGGCGACCGCATAAGAGACCACCCGAGCGCGAGTGCCGCCAGGGTCATGGCCGCCGCCAACATCCATGGCAGCCGCACGCGCCGCGACCGACCCTCAACCGCAACTCCAGCCGGCCCGAATCGATCGTCACCTGAATCGAAATCCTCTTCGAGTTCGAGCCGGACGTCCCCCATGTCTCGGATACGACGCCGCGGATCCCGCTGCAGACAGCGACCCAGCACGCGGCGCACCTGTGCGGGGGTGTCCGACGGCAGCTCGCTCAGATCGGGCTCGCGCGTCAGCACCGCGGCGAGTACATCCGACACAGTCTCGCCGTCGAAGAGCTTGCGGCCAGTCAGCATCTCCCACAGCACCACACCGAAGGCCCAGATGTCGGCCCGGCGGTCCACCTTTTTTCCACGAGCTTGCTCAGGTGACATATAGGCCGCGGTGCCGAGAATAACCCCCTCGACCGTGGCGTGACGGGTCATGGTCGGCGACATGGAAAGGCTGGAATCACCAGAATCCGTTTCCCACGCCTTGGCAAGCCCGAAGTCGAGGACCTTGACCACGCCGTCTTCGGTGAGCTTGATGTTGGCCGGTTTGAGATCGCGGTGAACGATCCCCTGCTCGTGCGCCGCCTCAAGGGCCTCGGCGATCTGGAGCGCGATGGGAATCGCCTCCTCCACCGGAATCGGTCCACGCTTGATCCGCTCGGAGAGGTCCTCCCCCTCCACCAACTCCATCGCAAGGAAGGTGGTGGGGCTTGACGCCGCGTTCGCGGCGAGTGCTGAGTTTTTAGTTCTGAGTTTTGAGTTTTCGCCTGTGCCCGTCTCCGTCTCCGTGCCCGACGGAATCGCCGTCTCCAGCCCGTACAAGGTCGCAATATTCGGGTGATTCAAACTAGCCAGCACCTTCGCCTCACGCTCGAACCTCGCCATCCGATCGGGATCCTGCGCGAACTCCTCCGGCAGCACCTTGAGCGCCACCTCGCGGCCGAGCTTGGTATCTTCGGCCCGCCACACCTCGCCCATCCCACCGGCACCGAGTGCGGCCGTCACGCGATAGTGGGCGAGAGTGGTGCCGATCACCGCCCGCTCCCGGCCTCAAGCCAATTGACGACGACGGATAGGTTGGGAGCGTCGTGATCCGAAATCGTCTCCATTGCGAGCACCCTCTCACCGTCCGATGACAGCGCCCAAAAGTGCGACCCGGAGGGCTGCAGCCTGGTGTTGAAGATCGGTGTGGCCTCTCCGATGAGCAGCCCACCGTCGCGCGGCTCGACCCGGACTGCGGTGAGCGTCCCGTCAGTTGCGTGGTAGAGGATCTCGGATCCGCTGGAATTCCAGCGGGCTGCTTGCCCGCCGCTGGTGGAAATCTGCCACTTTCTCCCGGATTCGGGGAAGGCCGTGACGTAGATTTCGGGGCTGCCGGACTCGTTGGACATATAGGCGAGCCAGCGCCCGTCCGGAGAAAACATGGCAAAGGCCTCGCCGAACTCGGTTTCGATGAACGAATAGGGCTCCGCCTCGCCGGACAACGGCAGGACCCAGATGTCCCAGCTGGAGTCATCGCCGCCCTTGTGAAAGGCCAGGTACTCGCCGTCCGGCGACACCGAGCTCGGGTACATCTCGGTGGTCGATTCGAGGAGGATCTCGCCCTCACCGGAACCGCCGATCTCCTTATTCATGAGAGCGTAAACCCCACTTTTCTGAGCAGAGTAGAATAGAGCCTTCCCATCGGGGGTTGGAGTCAATCCCGATTCGTAACCCGGATCGAAGGTGAACCTGGTGAACAGGTTGCGGCGCAGGTCGATGACCCAGATATCACCGGTGCCGGCTGAGTTTTCCTCCAGGGACACCGCTGCCAGCTCGCCACCGGGTATGATATGCACCTCGTCGTAGCTGCCGGGCTCGCCGACCGTGCCGAGCTCGTTGCCCTCCCGATCACGCCACACCAGCCGGAAGCTACCGTCCTGACCTTCCCCAGCCTGGTATGCCAGCACACCGTTCTGTGAAGCCGAGAAAACGCCGACCACCGTACCGGGAGCGAGCAACGTCACGACCTCGGCGATCGGAAAAGCGTCACCTAAAAACTCGAGCTTTCCGGCATCAAACGGTCGTGCCATCAGCGTTCTTTCACGGATGAAGAGGATGTGGCCCGACGCGTACTCGACCGCGGTCGGAGCTCTGAAGAGAACGCGGTCCTGCGACCCGTCGAGGGAACCGATCATAACGGCGTGGCCTTCGGAAGACCCCGACGCCGAGCGGGCCATATAGAGGAAGTGCCGGCCATCCGGCAGGAATCTAGGGTGACGATGGGAGTTATCCTTCCGATCGGCGTCGAACGCGGTAACGGGGGTCGATTCCCCACCGGCCTCCGCGACCCTGTGCAACGGTGAGTTGTAGGACGGTGCGAAGACGATCACGCCGTCGTTGCTCCACGTCGCACCCTTGCCGTCAGACGCGTCACAGAGGGCGAGGGGCGGGCCGCCGGCCGCATCGATCACTCTCAGCTTGTTGCCGGCGGAGAAGCCGATGCGCCGCGAATCCGGTGACCAGAACGGGTACTGCGCATTCTCGGTCCCCGGCAACGGCCGAGCCGCCGCCTCGTGCAATGCCCTGACCCAAAGCTGGATGACGCCGTCCGCCGTCCGGCTGGAGTACGCGATCATCCGCCCATCCGGCGACACTGCCACCGGACCCGGGTTATCCGGAGCCAGATGGAATCGACCGCCTTCAGGCGGTGGAGTCTCGAATCGGATGACTCGTTGTTCAGGCACTTCGCGGCCGACCAACAACAGTCCGAGAACCAGCGCCGCGACAGTGGTCGCCAGCGCTGCCGCCCACGGCACCGCCTTCTTCCACGTCGGCCGTGGGGCAGCCTCCGGATCTGCAGCGATCACCGGCCGGTCGAAGGTCTCTGGATCAGCCCGGTACTCCTCAAGCAGGATCCGCGCGTCGCCGATGGCCTGCAGGCGCTGCTTCGGCTTTTTCCTCAGGCAGCGTTCAATAAGCTCGCGGAGGCGGGCTGGGGTCTCCTCGGGCAAGGCGTCCAGATCGACCTCGTCCTTGAGCACCGACGCCAGCACGTGCGAGACCGTTTCACCCTCAAAGAGCTTGTAACCGGTCAGCATCTCCCACAGCACTACGCCGAATGCCCAGATATCCGCGCGCCGGTCGGCGGCGATTCCTGCCGCCTGCTCGGGCGACATATAGGCTGCGGTGCCGATGATCACGCCTGCCGCCGTCGCGTGTGCGGTCAGGGTGGGTGACAGGGAGAGGCTCGAGTCACCTGTTTCGGCGTCCCACGCCTTCGCGAGCCCGAAGTCGAGCACCTTGACAGTGCCATCGGGCCTGAGCTTGATGTTGGCCGGCTTGAGATCGCGGTGGACAATCCCCTGCTCATGCGCCGCCTCCAGCGCCTCAGCAATCTGGAACGCGATCGCCACAGCCTCCTCTACCGGAACCGGCCCTCGCTTGATCCTCTCCGACAGATCCTCACCCTCCACCAGCTCCATCGCAAGGAAGGTGGTGGGGCTTGACGCCGCGTTCGCGGCGAGTTTTGAGTTTTTAGTTTTGAGTTTTGAGTTTTCGCCTGTGCCCGTCTCCGTCTCCGTGCCCGATGGAATAGCCGTCTCCAGCCCGAAAAGCGTCGCGATGTTCGGATGATTCAGGCTCGCGAGCACCTTGGCCTCGCGCTCGAAGCGCGCCATCCTGTCGGGATCCTGTGCGAACTCATCCGGCAGCACCTTGAGCGCCACCTCGCGGCCGAGTTTTGTGTCCTCGGCCAGCCAAACCTCACCCATCCCTCCCGCGCCGAGTTTATCGGTGATCCGGTAGTGCAAGAGCGTCGAGCCGATCATCTCAAGGTCCTCCCGATAGCGGTTCATCCACGCGGCTGCTCGGCCTATGTCCGGACGGCGTAGGCGTCGTGTACGGCGTCTCCCGCAGCCCCGTGTTCAACCGCTCGTTCTTCGTCTGTTCACCACGATGAATGGACGCCGAGCATTATAACGTATTTGAGACGCAGACGCATTTCAATTTTGAATGGAATTTTTCGAACCCGACGATAGGATCCTCGGTGGTCAGGTCCCTTTGAGCCGCCGGATCAGCACCATCGTCCGGTCGTCGAGGAACGGGACGCCGCGAACGAACTGGTAAAGATCCTCCTCGATCATCGCCATCAGCTCGCCGATCGGCTCCGAGCGGTGCTTGACGCAGACCTCGCCCAGGCGGTCCTGCCCGTACTCCTCTTCCTCGGGGTTCTCCGGCTCGGTGATCCCGTCGGTGTACAGCACAAGCGTGTCACCGACACCCAGGGTCTTCTCACCGGCGGTGAATTCGCTCTCCTCGAGGATGCCGAGCGGCATGCCGGTGGAATCGAGCCACTCGAACTCACCATCCGCACGGAGGAGAAGCGCCGGGTTGTGGCCGGCGTTGCAGTAGTGGAGGGCTCCGGTCTTCGGATCGACTGTGGCGAGAAAGGAGGTCGCGAACTTCTGGGGTGGGGTCCGTTCAAAGAGGAGGTGGGAAACCGAGGTGAATATCTCCTCGGGCGGCACGCCGTCGTGGATCGGGCCGGCCGCGAGCGCCTCCAACGACGCGGTGAGCAATGACGCGCCGATGCCCTTGCCCGACACATCGGAGAGCATGAGGACCACCTCGCTGTCGTCGTGCCGAAGCTCGACCTTGAAGAAATCGCCGGAAACCCCGCGGGACGGGATATTGCCGGCGACAATGTCCCAGCCCTCGACTTCGGGCAGGGAGGCGGGCAAGAGGCTGACCTGGATCTCGCGTGCCAAGTCCACCTCGTGCTCGAGACGCCGGCGCTCCTCGGCCTCCTCGGCGAGGTGGACATTGCGGATCCGCATGGCCGCGACCGACGCCAAGGACGCCAGCAGCTCCATGTCCTCCTCCTCGAACTGGCGCACCGTCATCCTCGATCCGAGAACGATCAGACCGAGCGCTCCATCGGGGTCGAGGAGGGGCGCAGCCACGAGCGAGCGCACACCGGCATCGAGCAGGCTCATCGCTTCTTGGAATCGCTCGTCAGTTTGGGCATCGAGGACCAACGCCGCCTGCCGCCCCTCAACCACTTGCTCCATGAGGCTGGTCGAGAACAGGATCTCGGGGTTCGTGCCACCGACCGAACGACCGGCCGCACGCTCGTATCCTCCATCCTCGGTTCGCAGGTAAATCGCGGCTTCCTCGGGTCCGAGGTGTTCGAAGGCCCGGTCGAGGATCAGCTCGAGAAGCTCGTCAAGTGACATCATCCGGTCGAGAGCCTGGTTGACCTCGGTCAGGAGACGAAGCCGGTCGGCATACCGGCGCAAACCCTCCCCCACCGGCGTCACCGAGTCGGTTCGGATTTCCGCCGGCTCCTGCAGCAGCTCGGCCGCCGACTTGAAGATCGTGTGGCTGTCGTGACTGACCGGAGTCCGTACCACCCTCGGCGCCGGACGGGTCGCCTCGCGGAGCGTGATCGACGTGCTGCCCACCTGGATCACCGCACCGTGGTCCAACCGCGCCGGGTGATCCACCGGCCGGCCCCCCAGCAGGGTTCCATTTCGCGAACCGAGGTCCTCCACGAACCACCCGCCCTGGTCCTGGTAGAAGCGAGCGTGCATCCGCGACATCGACCGGTCCGGGATCGCCAGATCAGCCTTTGACGATCGTCCGACGACGAAGCTCTCGCCCTCAAGCGCGTGGTCGAACGGCGAGCCGTCGGTCGTCACCACGTGCAACGTCATAGGCGGCAGAGAGGCTTCCGGTGTGGTCACAATCGGCGTCATCATACATGTGAATGCAGAGAATCGCGTATTTCTTCCGGCGTGTTGACATTTGTCCACGCTTCGGCCAGCTCGGCCGGCAGCGTCGGACACAGGACCCGTTCATTTTCGGCAAGGTGCCGGGGCCCCCAACGACCCGCCGCCGCCTGCGCCTCGAGGAGAGGTCTCGACTGCGGTTCGTAGACCGCCAGTAGCGCCTCTATCTTCCCGGAGCGAGATCGCGGCAGGACGGCCCAGGTGCCGAGGCGCCGCTGCTCGAGCAACCAGCGGACGGCCTCACCCTCTATTCGCGGCATGTCGCACGCCGCAACCACCCACGCCGACTCGGGGGCCCACCGCATCGCCGACAGCAGGCCGGCGAGGGGACCCGCAACCTCCGGCACGTCCGGCAACCGGTGTAGGTCTCGGATCTCGTCGGGGACCGGCCCGGATCCGGCGAGCACCACCTGCTCGACTTGAGGCCGCATCGCCTCCACCGCCCGCTCCGCCATCGTGATTCCGCCGTGCCGCATGATTTGCTTGGGTTTTCCCATGCGCCGGCTTGCTCCACCAATCAACACAACACCCCGGACCTCTCGATGCCTCCAGACCGCGGCCAGCCGCTGTCTGATCCAACCCGTCGCAGCTGCTATTCGGTTGGCGCCCCATGCCAGCTCCAGCTCAATTGCACCAACGTCGACAGGCGGCTGTTCCTGCCCGCGCCCATGTAGCCAGATCTTTGGCAGCGGCATCTCCTTGTGGCCTTCGACCAGCACGAGGTCGTGGTTTTCGAGGAGCGCCGCGAGGCTGCGGTCGAGACCGCGGTCTGACCACGGATGGAGGCGGGTCAAGCTCTCGTTCGGCCCGCGCACCATCACATCGGCCCCTGATTTGAAGAGCCGGTCGGAGTCCTTGCCCTCGTGGTCTATCTGGAGGCCGTGCGTATCGTGCTTGATGACGGCCACAACCAAGCCCTCGTCCCGCAGGATCGGAACCAGCCCTTCAATGAGGGTGGTCTTGCCCGAGTTCTTGAACCCGCAGACCGCGACGACGGGGAGAGAAGCATCCGGCTCCGACATGGCCGGAGTGTACTCCACCGGTCCTTGCCAGGGCTGCAAAGCGGGGCTGCCGGAGCTCTTCAGGGAAGAACCCCGTCAGGAGAGAGCGCCGGGTCTGGCCCGCACTATTCATGAGGTTTCGTCGCGAGGCCGTGAAGTTGTGCGTCAGCACTGTCATCTGAGCGGCGAGGCGCCGGAGGCGTACTCGGCGGTACGTCGAGGACGCCGAGCCGAGAAGAGGGCGGCGATGGCGTACAAATCCACGGCCGCAGCAGCAATCTCATGAATAGTTCGGGCCGACTCACTCCGTCGAATCCGTCCCAGTGATGCCCTCGAGGGCGACCGAACGCGCAGTTGACGATGACTCGGGCTCGTCGTCGTCACGGCCGAGAAAGGTCGGGAAGATGCCGATGATCTCCTCATCGCGTTCGAGGAGCCTCTCGGCGGCGGCTTCCAGCGCCTTGCCGGAGCCGGCTGTCCACACCACCGCCAACCGGCGATCGCCATCGCCGCCGACGATCTCGAGACCGGGCTCGTTCTCCAGCCGGCAGGCCACGAACGGTCCCTGGCCCGGGAGGGTCTCGATCACCACCCCGGCGACCACGGTCACGCCATCATCGGAGAATTCCCCGGGCCCACTATCGGGCCCGGGGCCGGTCGGCCGATTGTCGGTCACACCTTCTCCATCTTTACCGCGCAGACCTTGAAGTCGTGCTGCTTGGATCCGGGTTCGGAGGCGCCGATAGAATCGTGACAAACGAAACATTTGACGTTGAACTCGCCGTGCGGACCGGCATTCCACTGCTCTACGACCAAGGGTGTGATCTCTGCGTGGCAGACATCACAGGGAGTGTTCAGATCCACATCCGGATGCGCCGACGCCGGAACTTCGCCACCAACTACCCAAACCGCTACCAGCAGCATCGAACCCACGGTAACGAGAATCTGGTCTCTCATGGAGCCTCCCCTCAGAAACTGATCTGGGTCCAAAACCAGATCTTGTCGGTGTCTTGACCATAATCATCGGCATCGAAAAACGCCGCCTTGATCCCGAAGACCTCACCCCAGGGGGCCTTGTACACCGCGATGAGATCGAATTCGGAACCATAGTCCATCGAACCGGAGTCGGCGCTGAAGTCGTGATAGATCACACCGAGCTTGATCCCGGCCACACTGCCGCTGAACTCGAGGAAGAAATCCTGCAACCCTTCGACCGGAGTGTTGAGGAAGATATCCGCCCACCCGTTGAACGCGTGCAGAGTTGCCAGTGGTGTGGTGAATCTGCCGTCCTCCAGACTCCCGCCGAGGAGTTCGTACCCAGCCTTGGCGCTGAGGTTGCCGAATCCAAGACCCAACTCGGCACGGGCATACTTGGCATCCACCCGATTGATGTTGGATCCGGCATCTTTCTGTTGAGCGAGCTCGGCACGGTACAACAACTTGAGCTTGTCCCCGATGACCGGAGACCCGTCCAACGACGCGCCCAATGTTGCCGATGAGAACCCGGAATCGGCTGCACGGTCGTAATCGATATACACTCCGTATGCGCGAAGCGTCCCCAGTTTCTCGAAGTCGTGTTTGAAATCTCCGAGGTGGGTGTTCATTGGTTTCGAACCGCCGACCACGGTGTACTGCCGTCCGATGTAGGAATAGGTGAACACGGATCGTGCCAAGCCGTCGTAAACCATTTTGGCGCCGGCAAACGACTGATGGTGTTGACGCCAGGCGACGGCGCCGACGTAGCGCTGGTTGGAAATCACGATCTCCTGTTGCCCGGCCCGAATGCCGAATCCGCCCTTCGTCTTCAGGTTCAGATATGCCTGGTTGAGGGCGGTGAGCGGTGGATCGGCGATCACCGGCCGATCGATCACACCATTCCACAAGCTCCCGGCGCCTTTGTTGTTGTGGTCGTTCCCGAGCCCGAGGTCGCGGATATCCTCGAACTCGAGAAACAGCGAGGTCAGGTTCCAGACGCCGCTACGGTAGGCGAGGTTGGTCCGAAGGGTCGATGCTCTACCGTCCTTCTCGAAACGCTCTTGGCTGACATCCTCGTATCGGTAACGGAGGCCCAGGGTCAACTTGCCGTTCTTGAGGGCGTCGAGGAGCGATGGCTTCTTTTCCGGCTCTGTCGCCTCTGCTGCCTCTTCCGCCGCGCCGATCCTGGTCCCGAGACCAAATCCGACCACCAGAAGGACAAGAACCAGCCCGATGCGGACTGGCGCGCGGAAGGGAAACTTGAACAGATCAAATTTTCGTTGCACGTTTTTCTCCAACTCTGCATTTCTGGTTCTTGTCGCCCGCCCCGCACACCTTCAAAAAGGGTGCCAGCAACGAAAAAGTCGTTAAGAGATCGTGAATCAGAGACTTAGCTTTTCGGAGAATTGCGAACCGAGACCATAATCGGCAGCAGAGTGCGGGTGCGCAGACCACGTCTCAAGCACTGCACGTAACCCTCTCTGAAACATGCCTTTGCCGCTTTCCTTCAATCGGCAATCGATTTCCGATTCTGCCGAACGGAATCAACAATTCTTTTCGGATCAGTTGGGGGGCATCGCTGGGATCTCATAAAAGAATCAATGATTTAGAGAATATCACAACCGGAAGTACATGCGACAGAGGTTTCGGCTCCCAAATGCAGATCGCCCATCGGAGGCCCGATGGATCGACCAGGACACAGTTTACCAAGCCTTTGATAATAGGCTACTTGTCAATCGAACTGGTGTTGCACGCCAAAGACCAAACGGCTTGACTGCCGACGCTCGCTTTCTGTCAAGCACCAATTCCAGCTCCCAAACCAGTTGATCCGAAGGACTTCCAATGCAAGGAGCCCTTCCTGACCTGATTCACAACCACCATGGCACGCCTCTTGCTCGTCACCAACACGACGTTGGAGGTATGTGGATGAGAGACGAAGGAACGACCCGGCGAGGAGTGCTGGCCTCGGCCCTGATGGGGGTTGGTCTGGTCACCGCATACGGCACGCTCGGGGTGCAGGGCCTGCTCTTCCTACTTCCCAAGCGGTTGCAACCACGCACCAGACTGCTGTTCGCGGGCCGCATCGACGACTACCCAGTTGGAGGGGTGCGCACCGTACACGACCTCGAGGGCACGCCGGTGCTGATCCGCAGAACCGAGGAGGGATTCACCGCTTTTGACGCGACCTGCCCCCACCTCGGGTGCAAGGTGCACTGGGAGCCCGACGAGGACCGCTTCTTCTGCCCGTGCCACAAGGGGATGTTCCATGCCGACGGCGTCGGGTACGCCGGCCCCCCCGGCGACGCCGGTCAGCGTCTGTCGGAGCTGAACATGAAGATTGACGATGTGGCCGGGGTGGTCTATCTCGAAGTCAAGGCCGTCTCCGGGAGGCTCGCATGAGCGCCTCACCCAACGGAGGACTCGGCCAGCGTTTCGCCGAGCTCTTCCCCTTCGACTGGGAGACCATCCGCCACGCCGGGGCCGAGCCCGTCCCCTTCCACCTCAAGAAGTGGTGGTTCTGCCTCGGCGGCACGCCGATGTACCTGTTCATCGTCCAGGTGGCCACCGGCATCATGCTCACCTTCTACTATGTGCCCTCGCCCGACCACGCCTACGCGAGCGTCGACGCCATCACCACCCAGATACGGTTCGGGTGGTTCATCCGTTCGATCCACATGTGGTCTTCGAACTTCATGATCGTCGCGGTCATCCTGCACATGTTGCGGGTCTTCTTCACCCGCGCCTATCGGCAACCGCGCCAGCTCAACTGGATGGTCGGTTTCATGCTCCTCGGCCTGACCATGACCTTCGGCTTCACCGGCTACTCGCTGGTATACGAGCAGCTCAGCTATTGGGGCGCCACGGTGGCCACCAACCTCGCCAACGCGGTGCCAGTTGTCGGGCCGCTTATCGCCTACTTCATGCGCGGCGGCGCCGAGATCGGTCCGCAAACCCTGACCCGGTTCTATATGCTTCACATCGGGGTCCTGCCGTTGCTCGCCTTCGGCCTGCTCTCACTGCACGTACTACTGATTCGGATGCACGGCGTCACCGAGCTCCAGTTCGAGGGCGAGGAACCGCCCGAGGAGCGGCGTTTCTTCCGCTTCTGGCCCGAGCACGTGACCACCGAGCTGATGATCGGCGTGCTCCTGATGTATCTGCTCACCATCCTCGCGCTGATTTTCCCCGCGAGCCTCGGGGCGCCGGCCGACCCAACCGTCACCCCCGCACACATCAAGCCGGAGTGGTACTTCTACTGGGACTTTCGACTGCTCCAGCTCACATCGCTCAAGGTCAGCGTCCTACTCACCGGTTTACTAGGCGGCATCGCCTTCTTCTGGCCGTTCATTGACGGATGGCTCGAGCGCCGCTCGAAAAACGTCGATCTCATCGTGGTCGTCGTGGGCGTGGTCGCGTTTCTTGGATTTCTCGGGCTGACCATCTGGGAAGCCGTGGCGTATTGATTTGGAGGAGCTGAAATGACCCTGAACATGAAACGATTCATCGTAGCCGGCCTTTCCTTCCTGTTTCTCGCAGCACTCCTGGTCGTCGCCTACCAGGAATCGAAGCAACATCGCATCGAGGAGGGCCTCGAGCCGGTGGTGACGGCCCTCAACAAGGGCTGCGTCGATTGCCACGCAACCGACACCGCCTCCCTGGTGATGGAGTGGAAACGCTCCGAGCACGGCATCTACGGCGTCGGCTGCATCGACTGTCACGGCGCTGAAGAGGGTGAGATCGACAGCTGGATGCACGAGGGAGTTCGTATCTCGGTTCTGGTCACACCCAAGGACTGCGCCGAGTGCCACGTGCGCGAGTACGAGGAGTTTGCGCGCAGCCACCACGCCAGGGCGGGTGAGATCATCATGAGCCTCGACAACGTGCTCGCGCTCAAGGCCGCCGGCATGCCCGGCAATGTCGCCGACGCGGTCAACGGCTGCTGGCAGTGCCACGGCACCATCATCAAGTTCCTGCGCGACGAGAACGGGGAGCTGTTGCGGAGCGGCAAGGAGAACCGTCCAATGATCGACCCCGACACCTGGCCGAACAGCGGCATGGGGCGCTTCAACCCGGACGGCTCCCGCGGCTCGTGCCACGCCTGCCACTCGCGCCACTCGTTCTCGACCGAAATCTCGCGGCGGCCGGAGAACTGCGGCAAGTGCCACATGGGCCCCGACCACCCACAGATCGAGATCTACAACGAGTCCAAGCACGGCATCGCTTTCTACGCCAGCACGGAGCACATGGCGCTCGACACGAAGGGCGATTGGGTTCTCGGCCGCGACTACGGTGCCGCGCCGACCTGCGCCACCTGCCATATCTCCAGCTACATGACGCCACAGGGCGTGATGGTGGGCAACAGCCACGAGGTGGGCGAACGCATCAGCTGGACCCTGCGCCCGAAGGTCTCGAACCTCATCAATCTCGTCACCTACACCGATGGCTTCAAAGAGGACTACCCCGAATCTCGTGATCTCCCGGCCATCGGCGACGTCGTGCCGACGGTTGAAAAGGCAGCGGAGAACTTCGAGCTCGTCACGCGGACCGTCGACCGCACGGTGGCCTCGATCACCACCTGGCAGGACCGGCGTCTGAAGATGAAGGGCGCGTGCCTCAGCTGCCACAACGACCACTTCGTCGACAACTTCTACCAGCAGTTCGACTCACTGGTCACGCTCTACAACGAGAAGTTCGGTATCCCGGCCAAGGAGATGATGGACGAGCTCATTGCCGACGGCATCATCAAGGCGAGCGCACCGTTCGAAAAGCACGTGCAGTGGATCTACTGGGAGCTGTGGCACCACGAGGGCCGCCGCGCCCGCCACGGCGCTTCCATGATGGGCCCCGACTACACCCACTGGCACGGGATGTACGAGGTGGCGAAGCACTATTACGACAAGTTCTTGCCGGCGGTCATCGAGGCGGCGGAGGAGACCAGTCCGGCGCTGGGCCGCAAGTGGCAGCGCAAAGTGACCGCGCTGCTCGCGCAGCCGGAACACGTGTGGGTATCCGGATTGAGTCCCGAGGAAGCCGCCGCCATGGCGAACGAGTACGCGCAACGTTACAACCAGTAGCGATTCGCTGCGCGAATCGCTGATGAAGAAGGGAAATGAGGACACTCGATGGCAGCGATTTCAACGGTTGACAATGCGTTGGACAGCCTGAAGCGGATTCCCGGGGAAATCGGGGAGGGCGCCGGTCCGCTGGCCCTGAAGGGCCCGCTTCAGTGGGGGTGGCACGCGGCGGTCCTGCTCACCCACCACCGGCTGCGCCCGGCCCGCGACACATTCGACCAGTGGTTTTGGACCTACCTCGAAGGCGGAGAGACCAGCCTCGAGACGGGGCGTGACGCGCACTGGGATGAGCGCCAGCGCCTCAGCCTCCTCGAGCTCGTCGACATGCTTTCAGAGGCGGAGCTGCCGATCCTCAAACCCGAGTTCTACCAGGGTTGGCAGGACCGCACGACCCGGTGCCAGACGCTTCGCAAAAGAGTGGGTGACGTCCTCGGCGCAAGTCTCAGTGAGCAGCAACGAGATGAACTGCTAGTGCTCCTGGCCGCCTACCACCGGCTGCTAAGGCTGCCGGCGCCTGTGGAGTTCGACCCGGATGCTCTGTGGAAGGCAATGCCTGCGCTCTTCGATCTCGTCGAGATGCTGGTAGACCGCGAGCACGAGCACTCCGCCGAGATCCTGGAGGCCATTGCCGCAGCCCGAAATGCGCTGCCCGGTAGCTGACCACCATTACCGTCGGTCAGGTCCAGCGTCGAAGGTGCTACAAATTCACAGCCTGGGGCGTGAGCCCCAGGTAGCGGTAGTCAAAAGACGATAAAGCCCCCGATAGGGGGCGACAGACTGCGGCTGCGGCGTGAGCCGCAGCCATCATCATCTGATTGTCCGTCACCGCTTCCGGAATCGCCCGTTGGGTTCCACCGTGACTGGTCGCGGCTGGCCATCCATCGAGGGAGGAATCGAGCTGCTCGGATGCCTCTCGGCGCCGGGTGGGCCGGCGGAGTTCAGTCCTTCCAGCGGATGGCGATGCCGTGGCAAACCACCGTTGGTTCCTTGTGCATGAGACGGTCATCCTCGATCGGTCTCACATTGCGCCCACACTCGATAATCACTACCGCATCCGCATCAAGTCCGGCCGCGCGCCGGCGTAACCGCTGTTCGGCGGTCGAGATGGCACCCTCTTCGCCTCCTACCCCAATTCGCTCCTGTTCCTCGAGACCCGAGATCTCCTCGTACTGACGGTCCCCAACCTGGTTGGGAGTGATCACCCGGACCTCCTTCGTCCAGGCCTCGAGGTTGGGGTCCGACGATGTCGACGACGAGCATCCGATCGCCGCAACGGCAAGTACTGCAAGGGCCAGAGTTTTCTTCATGGCTGTCTCCAA